>CAYMFV010000347.1:0-3711 GCA_964389745.1 uncultured Planctomycetales bacterium
CACCGGCCCGACGCCGCCCCCATCGAGCCCGGCTGTCCCGGCGCGGCCTGCCGGAGCGGCGTGCCCCGGGGCGCCCTGCGGGCGGGCTTCAAGGCCCGGGAGCTCCTGCCGCCGATCCTCGTCTCCCTGCACAACCTCCACTTCACCCTGGAGCTGATGCGCCGCATCCGCCGGAGCCTGGAGGCGGGCGGCTTCGCCGAGCTCCGGGCAGCCGTGGGCCGGGCCTACCCGCCCCGGCCGCCGGCGCCGCCCACCCCCGCCGCCAGGGGCCGGGGCCGCAGGTAGCCGGCCAGGGCCGTCAGACCGACGCCCAGGCCGATGCCCACCAGGAGAACGGCCAGGACCAGCAGGACCCACTCGCCCCGGGTCGCGAAGTCCAGGATCTTCAGGACCAGGGCGGCCAGGGTGTTGCCCACCATGAACAGGGCCGGCCAGGCCAGGGGCCACGAGCTGCGGCCGAGGCGCCGGAGGTACACGGTGGCGGTCATCAGGGCCAGGCCGGCGATGAGCTGGTTGGTGCTCCCGAAGAGGGTCCACAGGGCCAGACCGGCGGAACGCACCCCGGCCGGAGCCGTCGGGTCCGCCACCTTGTAGAAGGCGAAGAAGCCGATGGCGCCGCAGGCCACGGCGGTGGCGGTGAAACGCCCGCCCAGGAGCCGGCCCAGGGGCCCCAGGACGGGCAGGCCCCGCCAGGCGGCAGCGATCTCCTCGACGTTGAAGCGCAGCAGGCGGGTGGCCGAGTCCAGGGTGGTAAGGGCGAAGGAGACCACCACCATGGCCACCAGGGTGGCGGCCAGGTCGTGGTCGATGCCCAGGCGCTCGATGAACAGGGAGGCGCCGCGGATGAAGACCCCGAGCTTGGCGCCCAGCCCCTGGACGGCATTCCAGTTGACGTAGGTCCGGGCCCAGGCCTCCTTGCCCCCCAGGGTCGAGGTGCAGGCCAGGACCGCCATCAGTCCCAGGAGGGACTCGCCGATCATCCCCCCGAAGCCGATGGGCCGGGCGTGGGTCTCCCGGTCGAGCTGCCGGGCGGTGGTGCCGCTGCCCACCAGGCTATGGAAGCCGCTGGCCGCACCACAGGCGATGGTGATGAAGACGAATGGCATCAGGGGGGGGGCACCCGTGGGCTCCGGGTTCACCGCCGGCGCCTCGAAGGACGGGCCGAGGAGGAAGAAGCCCATGTACATGAGGAGAAGCCCCAGGCCGAGGAGCAGGGAGTTCAGGAAGTCCCGGGCCTGGAGGAGGAGCCAGACAGGCAGCACCGAGGCGGCGTAGGCGTAGGCCAGGAGGATCCACACCCAGGTGTCCTTGGCCGGCCAGCGCTCCGGGTCGGCGATGCCCAGGGTGGGCAGGCGGTAGCCGGCCCAGACAAGGACCAGGAGGAGGGCGAAGCCACCCAGGGCCACCGGCGCCAGGGGCAGGCGGCGGACGTAGAGGAGCCAGCCGCAGGCCAGGGCCAGGAGCATCAGGCCGCCGGAGGGCAGCACCGCCTCGGGGAAGGAGGTGCTGGCGGCGGCCAGGTGGGTGGGATCGAAGTCGGCGCCCCAGGTGAAGAGGGTCGAGATCACCTCCACGAAGACGCCCATGGCCAGGGCGACGCCGAAGAAGATCAGGGCCAGGAAGAGCCCCTTCGCCCGGGGGCCGAGGATGTCCCGGCACAAGGCGCCGATGCTCTCGCCCCGGTGGCGCACCGACAGGACCAGGGCCGAGAAGTCGTGGACGCAGCCCACGAAGATGGCGCCCAGGACCACCCAGAGCATGGCCGGCAGCCAGCCCCAGAAGACGGCCACCGCCGGCCCCAGCATGGGCGCCAGGCCGGCGATGGAGGCGTAGTGGTGGCCGAAGAGGACCAGGGGCCGGGTGGGTACGAAGTCGATGCCGTCCCGGCGGGCGTGGGCCGGGGTGACGGCAGCGGGATCCAGGCGGAAGACCCGCCGGGTCAGCCAGCCGCTGTAGTAGCGGTAGCCGGCGGCGTAGGCCAGGAGGGCGAGGACGGCGGCGAGGAGGGGGCTCAAGGCTGGAGATCCGCGAGACGCAGGCGGAGCGGCTCGTAGAGGGGACGGCCGTGGACGTCCCGGGCGCCGAGGCGCAGCTCGGGCCCGGCCCCCTGGAAGGAGAACTCCAGCCAGCCGAAGTTCTCCACCCGGTGACCGGTACCAGGGACCCGCTCGGGGGCCTCCTCGTCCGGCACCAGGGTGCCGAGACCCGCCGCCAGGGGCGAGGAGGTCAGCTCGTAGAGGGGGTAGGGCACCTCCGGAGGCTGCCATCGGAGGAGTTCGGTGACGTGCCGGTCCCCGGAGAGGAGCACCACCCCGCCGATGCGCCGGCGCCGGAGGAGGCGCAGCAGGCGCTCCCGGTCGGCCGGGAACTGGTCCCAGGACTCGAAGGCGTGGTAGCGGGCCAGGACCTGGGTGGAGGACACGAGGATCTTGAAGTCGGCGTCGCTCGCCGCCAGGGCCTCCTCCAGCCAGCGCCACTGGACCTCCCCGAGCTGGGTCTTGTGCCGGTCCGGGGGCATCCAGTCCGGATCCCTGTGGGAGCGCAGGTCCAGGAGGAAGAACTCCACCCGGCCGCGCCGGAAGCGGTGCCAGACGCCGACCTCACCGTCGCTGCCCCAGCCGGGATTCGCCCACCAGCGGGTGAAGATGGCGAAGGACCGCTGGCGCAGGCCGTAGGTCTTGTCGGCGTTGTCCGGCCCGTAGTCGTGGTCGTCCCAGATGGCGTAGTGGGCCGTCCGCCGCAGCAGGGGCTGGAGGGCGGGAACCCCCCGCCTGCGGATCCAGCGCTGGCGCATGCGCCCGGGATCGGTCCACTCCTCGCCCCGGAAGGCGTAGTAGACGTTGTCCCCGAGCCACAGGAAGACCTCGGGGTGCAGGGCGTCCACCGCCCGGAAGACCGGCTGGGACGGGTCGGCGCCCCAGTCGCTGGCGCAGGAGCCGAAGGCCACCCGCAGCTCCTCGGGCTTCCCCGGCAGAGGGGGGGTGAGGAAGGACTGCTCGCCGGCCGCCGGCACGGCCTCCCGGCCCACCACCACCCGGTACTCGTAGAGGGTCCCGGGGCGCAGGCCAGGGACCTCGCAGACGGCGGTCCCGTCCGTGGACTCCCGGGCCCGGCTCCACGCCAGGCGGCCATCCGGGAGGCGGGCCGGCTGCCAGGCCTCCTCCGCTCCGGCGCGCACCTCCACCCGGACCCGGCCCGGGGCGGCTAGCCGCACCCAGATCCGGGCCCGATCCGGACCGACGTGGCCGACCATGGGCCCGGCCAGGACCGCCGGCGAAGAGTCCGGCGGCGCCTGCAGCCCGGCGTCCGGCAGCAACAGGCAGGTGACGAGGAGCAGGACCGGCATGGGCCGGCCATTCTGTCAGCGGGCCACCCGAACCTCCACGACCAGGTCCTGGCGCAGGTAGTGGCACTCCCCCGTCCGGCCCTGGCAGACCCAGTAGTCGGCGAAGCCCGCCAGGCGCAGGGGACCCGCCGGGGCGTCCGCCGGCACCAGGAGCTCGAACTCCAGGCTCCGGGGCTCCCGGCTCGTCTCCTGCCCCGCCGGGACCGGTGCCACGAGCCGCCGCCGGTCCACCGCCACCGTCCCCTCCAGATGGAGGCGCAGGGGGCCGGCGGCGTTGCTTCAATGCACCCCCCGGGCCGGTGCCGGGGTGCACCAGAGGACCACCCGGGCGGTGCTCCCCGGGCGCACCGGCTCGGGCACGACCA
>CAYMFV010000348.1:0-3706 GCA_964389745.1 uncultured Planctomycetales bacterium
GCCCGGGAGATGCTGGCAGCGGCCATCGAGGAGGAGGCCCGGAGCTACGTCGCGGCCTGGCGGCACGAGCGGGACGAGGCGGGCCGACAGCTGGTGACGCTGAACGGCCACGGGCGGGAGCGGCAGCTGCAGACGGGTCTGGGGCCGATCCCAGTGCGGCCCCGTCGGGTCCATGACCGGCGTGCGGGGCCGGATGGCGAGCGGTGTCGCTTCCAGAGCCGTTTGCTGCCGCCGTACCTGCGGCGGACGAAGAACCTGGAGGAGCTGATCCCGTGGCTGTACCTGAAGGGGGTATCCACGGGGGACATGTCGGAGGCGCTGGTCGCCCTCCTGGGCCCGGGTGCAGCTGGCCTGTCGGCGAGCAGCGTGGTGCGGTTGAAAGAGCGCTGGGAGGCGGATTACGAGGCCTGGTGCCACCGCCGGCTGGACGACCGGCGCTACGTGTACCTGTGGGTGGACGGGATCTACTGCAACGTGCGCCTGGAGGAGGACAACGCCTGCATCCTGGTGGTGATCGGGGCGACCGCGGACGGCCGCAAGGAGCTGCTGGCGGTCCATGACGGGGTGCGGGAGAGCGAGCAGTCGTGGCGTGGAGTCCTCCTGGACCTGAAGGCGCGGGGTCTGAAGGAGGCGCTGGAGCTGGCCGTCGGCGACGGAGCCCTGGGCTTCTGGAAGGCGCTGCGCAAGGTGTACCCGCGGACGCGCGGCCAGCGCTGCTGGGTGCACAAGACGGCGAACGTGCTGAACTACCTGCCCCGCCGTCTGCAAGCGGAAGCGAAGGCCCGGTTGCACGCGATCTGGATGGCGCCGACCCGGGCGGAGGCGGAGAGGGCCTTCGATGTCTTTGTGGAGACCTACGAGGCCAAGTACCCGAAGGCGAGCCGGTGCGGAGTGTGTCAACGACTTTGAGACAGGCGCCATTGGGGTTTACTGAGCAAAGGCCGTTGAGCCGAGCTCGGGTGGGTTGATCCAGACCGCTCCCGGAGCCTGCGGGGCTCTTGGGCAGCGGCGGACGAAGCGCTCCGGTGTTCTCCGGTAGGCCTCTTCCAGGACCGCTTGCCGGCGTTGCACCACCTGGGCGGCCAGGCCGTAGTGAACCGTCTCTGGGGTCATCAGGCCGATGCCGCTGTGGTAGTTGGTGCGCCCCCCAATCCCGTGGGACACCCCGTTGGGGAGGGCATCCCCGATGCAGCGCCCGCGGCGCTGGTCGGCCCGCCCCGGCGGGTGCCGGGGAAGAGCTCCTGGCTCGCAGGTGGCCGTGCCCGAACCGGTGCGCTACAGCGGCACCGTGATCCCGAGGAAGAGCTGGATCCCCGGCGCGTCGGCCCGGCTGTGGGCCGAGCGGTAGTTCTTGTTGAGCAGGTTCTCGAGGGAGGCCACCAGCTCGACGCCGTTCTGGAAGGTCCAGCCGCCCCGGAGGTTGATGACGGCGTAGCCCGGCAGCCCGTAGGGGTTGAGGATGGGGCTGGTGGGGTCGGCCGGGTCCTTGCGGTAGCCCACGTCCGAGTTCAGGCGGTCCTGGGAGACCCGGTCGAAGGCGTCCACGAAGTCGCCCTCCAGGCGCAGCCACGGCCGGTTCGGCGAGCCCTGGGGCGCCCAGTCCACGGTCAGGAGCAGCCGGCTCGGGGTGGTGTGGCGCAGCTCCTCCTCGTTGGTCTGGTCCTTGCCGAAGTTCCACATGTAGCCCAGGCCCACCGTCCAGTCCCGCCCGCCGCCGGCACCGAGCACCCGGTCCAGGCGCAGGCTCGACCAGAGCTCCAGGCCGCGGATGAAGGCCTCGCCGTTGGCCGTGGTGACGATGACCCGCTCGTTCGGCTCGAAGACGCCGTTGCCGTTGAAGTCGTAGAAGCTGGCGCCGCCGTAGCTCCCCGGCACCCGGTTCTGGAAATTGTCGAAGTCGGTGTAGTAGAAGGCGGCGTTGGCGTGCAGGCCGTCCTCCTCGACCTTGGCGCCCAGCTCCCAGGTGTCCGAGATGACCGGCTCGAGGAGCCCGTTGGGCACCAGGATGCCGTTGCCGAGCTGGCGAAAGCCGAAGTTCGGGGCGAACTGGCGGAAGCCCCGGAACCACGAGGCATACACGTTCAGGCTCGATCCCAGGTGCCGGGTCAGGGCCAGGCCGCCGGTGAGGGCCCGCTCCGTCGAGCGGATGTCGTCGGCGGTCGGGTCGCCGGCCGCCGGCTGGTAGTAGCGGTCGGGAGTGGCCCGGAACAGGAACCAGTCGAAGCGGGCTGCGCCCAGGAGCGTCCAGTCCTCGTGCAGGGCCCACTCGTCCTGGACGTAGGCGCCCCAGTTCCACCAGTCCGAGTCCGGGGCGCCCTTCTGCTTCGGACCGCCGCCGGGCGGGTAGAGGGTGAACTGCTCGTCGTCGGGGCTCTCGCCCCGGTCGAGCTGGAAGGCCAGCCCGTAGGTGAGGAGGTGGTCGCCGAGCTCCAGGGTGGCCTGGGGACTCACCTGCCAGGTCAGCCAGCGGGCCACGCCCTTCTGGCCGGCGTTCGGGTCGGCCGGCGTCCAGAAGCGCCAGTCCTCCTTGTACTGGCGGTACACCCGGATCGAGGCCTCGTCCCAGAGGACCGTCGGCCGCACGCTGTTCAGGGCCAGGTGGATGCCCAGCCGGTCGTTCGAGTTCGTCTGGGTCGGCCGGTAGTGCCGGTACACCGGGTCCCGGTGGACCTTCTGGACGTTCAGCTCCAGGGTCTCCTCGGCGGACAGCCGGAACTCGGAGTTCCAGTCCAGGTTGCCTTCCTTGCCGCCGGTGTGGGCCACGGTGCCGACGCCGGCGCCGCCCTCGTAGTCGTCGTAGCGGCCCAGGGTGCCCCCGACCCGCCAGCGCAGCCACTCGTTGGCGCCCCAGAGGTCCATCCGCCCCCGTCGCTGGTTGCCGTTCACCCCGTAGAAGGTCCGGAGCTCGCCGCCCCAGGCCGTGCCGCCATCGGTGTAGTCCAGGGGCGGCCGCCGGGTGAAGAACTGGATGACGCCGCCCAGGGCGTTGGAGCCGTAGAGCACCGAGGCCGGCCCCCGGACGACCTCGATGCGCTCGATGGAGAAGGGGTCCACCTTGCCGTACATGTCGTCGCCGGCGAAGCCGCCCTCGCCCCAGAAGGTGGAGAGGGTGTCGCCGTCGATCAGGGCCAGGATGTTGGCCCCGGAGAGCCCGCGCATCACCAGGTCGCCGGTGGTGGCGGTCCGGTGCTCGATCCAGACGCCCATCTCCTGCTGGAGGGCGTCCAACGCCACCACCAGGTTGCGCCGGCGGAGGGTCTCCTCGTCCACCACGTTCACCGAGCGGGGCGTGGCGAAGACCGGGGAGGGCCGGCGGACGGCGGTGACGGTGACCTCGATCTCTTCCTTGGCGGGCGGCTCCTGGGGCTTCTTGCCGGGCTCCTTTCCGGCGGAAGGATCCTGGGCGAGGGTGGCCAGGAGCAGGGGGATGCACGACAGGAGGGACGCAGCCATGGCCGGCACGGGAGCAAGGAGCGTGCCAGGGCCCGTTCCCCCCGTGGACCCGGTTTCCTGTTACCGGCGGGAAACGTCGCCGGGCCAGGTGCTAGCGCTCCGCAAACGTGTAACGGATGGAAACGATTGCCCGGCCCGGCACGGGGCGGCCGTCCTCCCGAGCCGGCTGGAAGCGCCAGTCCCGGACCGCGGCCACCGCCGCCTCGTCCAGGACCCGGTGGCGGGGGGAGGTGACGACGGTCACGTCCAGGAC
>CAYMFV010000349.1:0-3691 GCA_964389745.1 uncultured Planctomycetales bacterium
GGGGGGGGGGGGCGAGAAAGAGGCAGGGGAGGAGCAGGGGGGCGGGCACGGGGAGGCCGGTGGACTCGAGGAGGACGCCGTCGAAGCAGGGCCGGCGGCGCAGGAGGCCCCGGCGGCGCCGGAGGCGGCGCAGGGCGGCAACCAGGTCGCCCCGGACGGTGCAGCAGACGCAGCCGTTGGCGAGCTCGACCAGGTCCTCCTCCGCCCGGACGACGAGGCGGTGGTCGATGCCCACCTCGCCGAACTCGTTGACGAGGACCGCGTAGCGCCGGTCGCCGGGGGCGTCGAGCACGTGGTTGAGGAAGGTGGTCTTGCCGGCGCCGAGCCAGCCGCTCACCAGGACGACGGGGAGGCGGGGGTCGGGGGGAGGGGAGGGAAGCATGGCCGGGTGGCGGCATTCTGCCGGATCGGGGTCATGCCAGGCCGCCGGCGGCGGAGGGGCCGCGAGGCCGGTCAGCGGCCGGCATAGGGCACCGCAAGTCCGCTTGTGGAAAGGGGCTTACAAGAAGCAACATCCTGGGCGGCCCCATGGTGAAAGGGGAATGTCCAGCGTCTGGGAGAAAGGGGCTTGACAGGATTCTGGAGTGGGGAGTAGAAGATCATTATCGCGGCCCTGACCGGGGCCTTGGCCTTGCTCGTTGGATGTCATTGGATGAGAGTTTCCCATTGGACCCTTGCGTTCCTTCTGTTCCCCATCACCGGTGCGCTTCTCGCAGGTGGTGATCTGAGGGAGGATTTCACTCCGTTCCATCGGGCCCCCGGCTCGGTGCCCCAGCTCACGGACGGTTTCTCCGACTGGTCCCTGTGCGCGATGGAGAGCCGGGTGGAGACGTTGCCTCCCTATTTGTCGGCGAGTGGGACTGTCGGCGGAGTCGCACGCTTCTCCATCGACGCTGGCGCTGAAGTGTTGGCGGCTGTTGGCTGCGAAGTGGAGTGGCAGCTGCACGCGCTCAGGATCAAGGGCTTGGTAGGAGAGGCTGAGCAAGTGAGCCCGGAGTTCCTCCGGGGGCCGGTGTCGCCTGGGTGGAATGAATACACGATCGACTTGCCACATGGCTGGCGCAATACCGGTGTCGTGCTTACCGTGGGAGGTGGTACTTACTGGGTCTCACGGGGCCCGTTTCGCTATGCGGGAGGCAATGCCGAGCTCGGCACGGTGGTACTGGAAAGCCCTGCGGAACTGACGGTCGAGGCTGCGGGTGGGAGGCGTGCTGAAGGCGACGCGGGGGGTGACGTGGTCCTCGTGGGCTTGGTCCCGCACTTGCGGTCAGGGGCCCTGGCGACGGGAAGCATAGACACCAGCATCAGGCGGGTCTATGACAATAGGGAACTCAAGTACGTCAACCTGCCGCCCGGTGTGTACGTCGTGGCAGGCATACCCTCGGGGCGGGTGGGTTCCTTGTACTATGACGAGTCCCTCGTGGCGCTGAAGCCAAGGGAGAATGCGGCTGTACGGATCAACATGGAGGGTGCAACGGTTCAGCGGCGGCTACGTGTCGTTGCGGAGGCAGGTTCCTGGGGTGGGCTTGCGGGGACAGTGTCGCTCTATTCCTCCTATGGGCTCTTTCTCGGCAAGGTGGCTCTGCATTCGTCCGAGGCGGATGTGGTCCTGGCCCAGCACAGACCGTATTCGGCGATGGTAGTGCTCGGCAGTGAGGACTCGGAACACGATGCAGTGGTTGTGGTGGCCAGATTCACCGCGGACGATGCGGACGCAGAGGGTCGTATCGACTTGGGTCCGATGCGGACAGTGCTTCACGTCAGGGCGGATGATGGTGTGACAGGTGCGGTCAGGGCCACGATCACGAGGTCGGACAGTGAGGATTTCGTGAGCGACGTCTTGTGGATGTTCGTCAGTGTCGATGTGGCCTTGTCTGAATCGTCGGCGCGGGACGTCCGAGGCTTACCGGCGGGACGCTACGATGTCTCCTACTATGATGAGCGGGGCCTCCTTGTCGGACAGGGTGTCGCGTGGTCCAGGCACGCAAGTGCACAATAGGGCTGGAACTCCCGACGACTCTGGGAGCGGGGCGGGGGTGGGATCGGCTGTACCAAGGCCTGAAAGGGCGTCAAGATCTTGATCCTCGTCAATGCGCATGGAATGCCGGTTGCTGTGGGTACAGCCCCGCCCAGCCGGCATGAGAGAGAGCAACTAGGCGTAGCCCTGAAACTGTTCCGGCAACAGCAGCTTGCGCGGCTCGCGGGGATGTGGAGGATGGGGGGCATGTCGAAGCAGACGATGAGGCGGCGCGAGATGGAGCGCCTGTTGGATCTCCGGGAGCGTGAGGGTCGGACGCTCCGGGAGCTGTCCGAGCGGACGGGGATCCCGGCGGGGACGCTGGGCTGGTGGTCGCAGCGACTGCGGCGGGAGTCGCGAGCTGGGTGCAGGGAGATCCGAGTGGGGCAGGAGGGCGCTCCCCCCCAGTGTGAGGATAGTTGTCGCCTGGCTGAGGGCGTGGCAGGAGGCTCTTCTGATGGCAGTCACTGAGACGAGGGCGCAGGGAGTGGGCGAGCCCGCCGGGAGGCTGCATAGAATGCCGGGATGCTCTGGGAGCTCGAGGGGAAGGCCGGGGAGCGGGCGGACGGCGCCGGGGAGCGCTACGCCCGGGTGGCCCTGGCCATCCCGGCCCGGCAGGAGTTCTCCTACCGGGTGCCCGGGGACCGGGCCGTCGCACCCGGCTGCCGGGTCGAGGTCATGCTCGGCCGCCGGCGGCTCCTGGGCGTCGTGGTGGGGGTGGACCCGGTTCCGCCCGAGGGCCTGGACCCGGGCCGGGTGCGGCCGCTGCTCCGGGTGCTGGACGAGGAGCCGCTCCTCACGCCGGCCCTCCTCCGCCTCGGCCGCCACGTGGCCGACCACGCCTACTGCTCCTGGGGCCTGGCCCTGGCGGCCATGCTGCCCGCCGCCCTCCGGCGGGACCGGCGCCGGGCGGCGGTCCGGGTGGTCTCCCTGGCCCGGGAGGCCACCGCCGAGGAGCGGGAACTCCTGGAACGGCGCTTCCCGAAGCAGGAGCGGGCCCTGGCCTGGCTCGAGGCCGCGGGCGGCCCCGTGCCCCTGCGGGACTTCCTGGCCCGGACCGGCCTCTCCTCCTCCCCGGTCCAATCCCTGGTCCGCCGGGGCCTGGCCCACCTGGGCTGGGAGCGGCCCGCCACCGCCCTGGACCGGGCCCGGGCGCCGGCGCCGGACGCGCCCCGGGACCTCACCCCGGCCCAGGCCCGGGCGGTCCAGGCCGTCCTCCGGGCCGCCGAGGCGGGACGGAGCGAGGCCTTCCTGCTCCACGGCGTCACCGGCTCGGGGAAGACCGAGATCTATCTCCAGGTGCTGGAGCGGGTCCTGGCCGGGGGCCGGGGCGCCATCGTCCTGGTGCCCGAGATCGCCCTCACGCCCCAGACCGTGGCCCGCTTCCGGGCCCGCTGCGGGCGGGTGGCCGTGCTCCACAGCGGTCTCACCGACGCCGAGCGCCACGACGAGTGGGTGGCCATCCGCCGGGGCGAGCTGCGGGTGGTGGTAGGGGCCCGCTCGGCCCTCTTCGCGCCGGTGGCCCCCCTGGGGCTCATCGTCGTGGACGAGGAGCACGAGTCCACCTTCAAGCAGGAGTCCACCCCCCGCTACCACGCCCGGGAGGTGGCCCTGGAGCGGGCCCGCCTCGAGGGCGCGGTCTGCATCCTGGGCTCGGCGACCCCGGCCCTGGAG
>CAYMFV010000350.1:0-3687 GCA_964389745.1 uncultured Planctomycetales bacterium
GGGCCTGAGGATGACAAGGTGGTGGTGGTGGAGCCGCCCCCGGTCGTGCCGGCCCGGCGCCGCCGGGTGGGCTGGGTGCCCCAGGAGGCGGCCCTCTTCCCCCACCGGACGGTGGCCGCCAACCTGGCCTGGGCAGCTGCGGGGCGCCGGCCGGATCCCCGGGTGGTGGAGGTCCTGGGCCTTGGCTCCCTCCTCGACCGCCGGCCCGGCACCCTTTCGGGCGGCGAGCGGCAGCGGGTGGCCCTGGGCCGGGCCCTCTGCGCCCGGCCCAGGCTCCTGCTCCTGGATGAACCCCTCTCCGGGGTGGACCTGCCCAGGCGGGCCCGGACCTTCCGCTTCCTCCTCCGGGTCCGGGATGCCTTCGCCCTGCCCATGCTCTACGTCAGCCACGATCCGGCCGAGGTCCTGGGCATCGCCGACCACGTGGTCCTCCTGGACGGCGGCCGGGTGGTCGCGGCGGGCCGGCCCGAGGAGCTCCTGGCCGACGCCGCCGCCCTCCGTCTCCTGGATCGCCTGGGCTTCGAGAACGTCCTCCGGGTGCGGGTGGCCCCGGGCGGCCGGCCCCGGCCGGGACACGCGGTGGAGGTCCGGACCCCCGCCGGTCGCACCCTGGTGGCGCCGCCGGGCCTCTCCCCCGAGGCCAGGGAGGGGCTCCTCGGGGTCCAGGCCCGGGACGTGCTCCTGGCGGCCCGGGAGCCCGGGCTCCTCTCGGCCCGGAACCGGCTGCCGGGGCGGGTGGCCTCCCTGGAGGACGTGGGTGACCACGTCCTGGTCCGGGTGGACGCTGGCGACGAGTGGCTGGCGACCCTGACCCGCCGGGCGGTGGCCGAGCTCGGGCTGGCGCCGGGGGGGGAGGTGTGGGTCATCGTCAAGACCCACTCGTGCCACTGGCTGGCCTCCTGACGTCCCCGCCGGGAAGCTGGGCCGGAATGCTGGAGGTGCCGCCGGCGTTTCTCCAGAGCGCGTCCGGACTTGCGCTCATCCCGGGACGGGACCTTCACCCGGGGCTTGGATTCCGACGCAAGTCCAGATGGAGACCGGACCTACGTAGCTGCGACTCCAGCCGATGGGGCCAGTATCCGGGACAGGGCGTCGGCGGCTGCCACCACCTCCCCCGGGGGCGCGAACTCCTCGGGCCCGATCCACACCGGCCCCTCCTCGGGGCTGTCCGGTAGCCGGCCGTGGGAGCCCCGGACCAGCCCCGGGTCCAGGGGCACCAGGTTCATCACCGCCCGCAGGCCGAGGCGCTGGCGGAGTACCCGCCAGCCCACCCGCAGCCGCGGCCACCGCAGGGCCGGGTCCAGGAGGAGCTCGCAGGGGTCGTAGCCCGGCTTGCGGTGGATGTCCACGGTCCGGGCGAAGTCGGGCTCCCGGTCGCCCTGCTCCTCGTCCCAGTACGGCCAGGCGAACCAGCGGTCCCGGGCAGCCACCAGGAAGAGCTCCCCGGAGCGGGGGTGGTCCAGGCCGATCCGGCCCAGGCCGGCACCGTCGTGGATGGCCTCGATCCCCTCCAGCTCCTCCAGGACCCGGCGCACCCGGGGGACGTCGCCGGGGTCGGCCACGTAGACGTGGGCGCACTGGTGGTCGCAGACGGCGAAGGCCCGGCTCTCGCCCGGGTCGAGGAGGGCGCCGTTCCGGGCCGGGTGGACGGCCAGGAGCCCGGCCCGGCGCAGGGCCCGGTTGACGAGGACGGCACCCCGGACCGGGGTGACGCCGTACTCGCTGACCACCACCACCGGCAGGCCCTCCTCGTGGGCGTGGTCCAGGAGGCGACCAGCCTCGGCGTCCAGCAATGCCGCCGCCCGCCGGGCCTCGGGACCGTCGGGGCCGAAGCGCTGCAGGTCGTAGTCCAGGTGCGGCAGGTAGACCAGGGTGAGCCCCGGGCGCTCCTCCCGGAGTACGTCCAGGGCGGCGTCGGCGATCCAGCGGCTGCTCTCGATGCCGGCGCCCGGTCCCCAGAAACGGAACAGGGGGAAGCAGCCGAGGCGCTCCGAGAGGCGCCGGCCGAGGGTGGCCGGGCGGCTGTGGACGTCGGGCAGCTTGCGCCCGTCGGCGCAGTAGGCCGGTCGCGGGGTGACCGCCAGGTCGGCCCGGCTGGGCAGGTTCCACCACCAGAAGAGCTGGGCGGTGCGGCTGCCCGGGAAGGCCTCCCGCCAGCGCTCATGGATGGTCGGGCCGTGCAGCAGTCGGCTCGACTGGCGCCACAGCCAGACCTCGCCCAGGGAGCGGAAGTACCAGCCGTTGGCCACCGCGCCGTGGACCCCGGGGAGGGCGCCAGTGAGCATGGAGGCCTGGACGGTGCAGGTCACCGCCGGCAGGTCGGGGAGCAGAGGGCGGAGCAGGCGCTCCCGGGCGAAGGCATCGAGCCGGGGCATGGCGCCGCTGCGCAGGAGCTTCGGCGTCAGGCCGACGACCAGGAGGACGAGGACCCGTCTCATGGCTGCAGGGGCACGGGCACGATGCGCGTCTGCACCGCTGTCTCCGGAAGCTCCAGGATGCGGGCCGCCGCGGCCTGGTAGGCGGCGAGCTGGCTGGCGTAGCGGCGGCCGAGCTCCGCGGGGCGGCCCGCCTCGCACTTCCAGTCGAGGACGTGGGCGGCGGCCGGGCGGCCGTCCCGGAGGTGGACCACCAGCCGGTCGAAAGCGCCCCGGGCGAGGTAGGGGCCGGCCGCGTCCTCCAGGTGTAGCAGGAACTCCCGCTCCCGCTCGACCTGGATCTCCTCGCCCGCCGCCCGGGGCCAGAGGTCCCGGCGCAGGACGGCGGCCACATCGGGCCGTTCCAGGAGGCGGCGGAAGGCCGGCAGCAGGGCCTCGGGATCCACCTCCCGGAGCTCGAGCTCCGCGGCCCTGGCCAGGAGCTCTTCGTCCGTGGCCCGGAAGTCCTCCAGCCACGCCACCTCCTGGAGCCAGCGGTGCACGAGCAGACCTCGCTCCCGGGCG
Organism: uncultured Planctomycetales bacterium; assembly: GCA_964389745.1. Classification (GTDB taxonomy): domain Bacteria; phylum Planctomycetota; class UBA1135; order UBA1135; family UBA1135; genus CAYMFV01. The sequence goes on from CAYMFV010000350.1 coordinate 2,940, forward strand.
GCCTCACCGCCGCCGGCGAAGAGGTGGCCGGGATCCACCCGGCCGCGCCCGGCCGAGGGCGCCCGCCGGGGCAGGAGCCGTTTGCCCCGGGGGGGGGCGAGCTCGATGCGGGGCGGCAGGGGAGAGGCAGCACCGGCCGGGGGTGCCGGCGGCACGGCCGCGAGGCCCCGGGCCCACGCCGCCGTGCTGTCCGGGTGCTCCCAGACCGTCTCGCCTGGCCGGCGCTCGGCGCCCAGAGCCGCCAGCAGGATGGACCCCAGGGTGTCCTGGGGGGCATCGTGGGCCAGAACCGCGTCCAGGCTGCGCCGGGCCCGGCTCAGGGCCACGTAGAGGAGACACAGGCTCTCCTCGTACTGCCGGGCCCGCCAGCGGTCGTGGAGCTCCTGCCACTCCGGCGACAGGGAGCGCAGGAAGGCGTTGCCGGCCACCGAGGCTTGGACCACCGGCCCGTCGATGCCATCTCGGAGGGCGAGCACCGCCGGCGGCCGCCGGAAGAGGTGACCGTCCAGGTCGCCGAGGATCACCGCGTCGTACTCCAGGCCCTTGGCCCGGTGGACGGTAAGCACCCGCACCGCCGCCCGCCCCGGCTCCTCCACCGGAGTCGCCCGAACCCAGTCGGCGAAGGCCGCCGGCCGCAGTCCCCCCCCCTGGGCGTCCCAGCCGCTGTCTCTTATACACATCTCCGAGCCCACCAGACAGGCAGAACACTCGTATGCCGTCTTCTGCTTGACAAAAAAAAAAAAAAAAA
>CAYMFV010000351.1:0-3676 GCA_964389745.1 uncultured Planctomycetales bacterium
GCCTCGACGTGGAGGACCTGGAGCTGGTCGACCTCGGGGGGGGGCCGGCGGCTGACCTGCTGGTCACCCGGGGCCGGACCGGGGCCTTGAGCGGCGACTGGCAGTTCCTCCTCTTCCTCGATCCCCTGGCGGGTCCGGAGCCGGGGTTGGGCCACCCGGCGGCGATCATCGGCGTGGATGCCTCCCTGGCCCGGGCCTGGCTGGTGGAGGCGGTCGGCGACGCCACCCCGGACGTGGCGGTGAGCGCCTGGAGCCTGGACATCAGCCCCCTGGGGGGGCTGAAGGTCTCCATCGAGCACGTGGTCACCCTCTTCCCAGGCGACGCCGGGGCCTGGGCCCGCCGCCCGGTCCTGCGCTACGAGCGCGACTTCTCGGCCGACGACTTCACCACCTTCAGCGCCGTCCCGGCCCTGCCAGGGGACCTCTCGGGGGACGGCCTGCCCGATCTCCTCGAGGCCCATCCCCGTGGTGTCCTGGAGATCCGGTCCCTGGAGCGCACGGGGAAGCGCCTGGCCTTCGCCAGGAACCCGGCCGTCTCCATCCCCATGGAGGCCCTGGAGTCGGTGGTGGAGGTCCACGACATGGACGGCGATGGCGTCGGCGACCTCCTGATCCGCCACTTCCTGGAGCCGGTGGTGGAGGTGCACGTCTCCCGGAGTCGCCGCCGATGACCCCCCCCCTGCTGCTGGCCCTCCTCCTGCAGACACCGGCGCCGCCGCCCGGGGTGGAGGAGCTGCGGATCGCCCCCGTTCCCGACGCCCTGGCCCTGGTGGACGTGGACGGCGACGGGCCGGCGGAGATCCTGGCCGTCCTGGGCCGGCAGCTCCGGGTGGTGCGGCCGGCGACCGGTCTGGAGCCGGTTGAGTTCCCCGGCGAGGCCACCCTGTGGACGGTGGCCGACCACGACGGCGACGGCCGGGAGGACCTGCTGGCCCTGGTCGACGGTGATGCCCTCCTGCGCCTGGAGCTGGCCGATGGCCGCCTGGGCTGGTCGGAGCCCCTCTTCCTGGCTGGCGGCCAGCGCCGGGGCATTCCCCGGGGCGTCCGCCACGCCCGTTTCATCCAGGACCTGGACGGCGACGGCCACCGGGACCTGGTGGTGCCCCAGGCCGACCGGGTGCGGCTCTTCTTCGGCACCGGGCAGGGCTTCCGGGCCGGCCCCGAGCTCGCCGTCGCCTCGCGTCTCGACCTGGAGGCCCGTCCGGGCCTCCTCGGCCGGGTCCGCCGGCGCCTCCGGGTACCCCAGCTGGCGATGCGGGACCTCTCGGGCGATGGTCTTCCCGACCTCCAGGTCGTCCAGGGGCTGCGCATCCGCCAGTACCTGAACGGGCCCGAGGGCCTGGCCGCCGAGCCCACCGTCACCCTGGACCTCCAGCCCTTCGCCGACCGCCTGCCCCGGATCCGTTTCGACCCGAGCAACGTCGCCGGGCTGGCCCGCTACAGCGTCCAGGAGGAGTGGGCGGACCTGGACCGGGACGGCTCCCAGGACCTCCTGATCCTGGTGGGGGGGCACGTCCTGGTCTACATGGGCAGCCCCCGGGGCGTGGACCTGCGCCGCCGCCGGGACCAGGTCCAGACCCGGGGCAACGTCCTCCACGCCTTCGCCGTGCCGGTGGACGAGGACCCCTATCCCGATCTCCTCCTGCTCCGGGTCGAGGACGTGAGCCTGGGCCGGATCCTCTCCTGGTACCTCTTCTCCATCACTCTCGATGTGGACCTCCTGGCCTACAAGGGGCTGGGCAACGGCCGCTTCGCCAAGCGGCCCATGCCCCAGAGCCGCCGCCTGGAGGTGGAGCTGCCGGCCCTCCGGGACCTGCGTCGCCAGAAGAAGTCGGCCGACGCCAGGCGGCGCACCGTGGTCCGGGTCGGCAGGCTCTTTGCCTCGGAGCGTCCCCGGGACCTGGTGGTCCTGGACGAGCGGGGCGAGCTCCGGGCCTACGCCGGGGTCGTGGATCCGGACCAGGACTCGCCGGACCTGGCCGCCCGTATCCTCGCCGAGCTTCTCCAGGCGCGCAGCGTCGAGGTGGACCTGCACTGGATCTACGGCTGGCTCCTCGGCCGGGCCTCCCTGCTCCTCTCCCTGACCCGGGACCGGGAGCCGGTCTTCCGCTTCCCCCCCCCGGCGGGCTGGGAGCCGCCCCAGGCCATGACCACCCGGGACCTGGACGGGGATGGCCGGGACGAGGTCCTGGCCCTGCGCCTCCTGCCCGCCCGGGACGGGCAGCCGGCGGTCCTGGTCGGCTACCTGCTGGACCCGGACGCCTTCACGAAGGGCGGGGACTGATGTCCCGGGCCTGGAGCACCAGCCACCCGGGCTCCAGTCGGATCTCGTGGCCGTGCAGGTCCAGGGCCAGGCCGCTGGCCTGGAGATCCTCCCGGATGCGCGGCGCCACCTCCCGGGCCCAGTGATCGTGCCCGCCGGCGTCCTGCCAGAGGCTGGCGCCGACGAAGAGCTCCGGGTCCTCCCGGCTGGTCCCGAAGTAGCCGCCCAGCATGCCCCGGGCCCGGGCCAGGGCCGGGCGCCAGACCCGGAGCTGCTGGTCCATGATCTCCGCGTGCCGGTCCGCGGGCACCCGACCCTGGACCAGACGCAGGACCCGGCCGTCCCGGATGGCCCGGGTGGTGGTGGTGGCGAGGCCGGGCATGGCCACCAGGACGTCCACCTGGGCCTCGCGCACCGGTGCCAGGCAGGCGGGCACGCCTTCTTCCGGGAGGGCAGCCCGCCGGCGTCGTTCCCAAGCCGCGGCGTCCACGTCGTCCCGCCACAGCTCGAAGGCCCAGGCCTGCTCCGGCCCGCTCCAACCGCCGAAACGACCGAGAAAGCCCCGGGCCGCGGCAAGCTCCTGCCGGCGCTCCTGGGCGGCGGTGAAGGCCCGACGCTCCGGAGCGGAAACGTGGTATTCCCACCAGTGGATGATCACCTTGCTCGGGGTGCGACCGGCTGCGGGACGCAGCGCCAGTTCGCCCCAGCCTAGCAGCTACGCCGCCGCCGGCGAAGGAGGGGGAAGAGGAGGATGCCCAGGAAGATCAGGGCGCAGCCCAGGAGGCTGCTCCTGCGGACGGCCGGGTCGGTGAAGGTGGCGCCCAGGGCTGCCAGGGTGCCGGCGATGAAGAGCAGGGGCGGCAGGGGCATCCAGGGGATGCGGTAGCCCGCGGCCGGCGGCCCCTGGCGCCGCCAGAGGAGGAGGAGGCCGAGACAGGTGAGGAGGTGGAAGACCCAGTCCACGAAGACCACGCCGTTGACCAGCTCGTCCATGCGGCCGGCGCCGGCGAGCCAGAGCAGGGCCAGGGTCAGGGCGCCCTGGAGGAGGAGCGCCGTCCGGGGAACGCCGCTGCCGGCGGAGCGGCGCTCCAGGGCCGCCGGGAAGAGGCCTTCCTGGGCCAGGGCCTGGTACACCCGGGGAGTGGTCAGGAGGCAGGCGCTGGCGATGCCGAAGGCGGAGACGGCCAGGGCCAGGGCGGTGGCCCGCCCGGCCCACCGGGGCAGGACCCGGGCCACGGCGTCGGCGGCCAGGGTCGGGCTCGAGGCCAGCCGGTCGAAGGGCAGGAGGGAGAGATAGGCCAGGTTGGCCGCGAGGTAGGCCAGGATCACCAGGAGGATGCCCAGGAGGATGCCCCGGGGCACGGTGCGCCGGGCGTCCCGGACCTCGCCGGCGACCCAGGTGAGCTGGTGGAA
>CAYMFV010000352.1:0-3668 GCA_964389745.1 uncultured Planctomycetales bacterium
CCTCGGGGTGCGGGCCACCCTGGTGGTGGTGGCGGCGGCCCTGGTGGTGGCCGGGCTGCTCCTCTGGCGGCGCTTCCCCCGGGGGGGGGCGGCCACCGGCCTGCTGTTGCTCCTGACCCTGCTGCTCCCGGACCCGGCGCGGGCGGCGAACCTGCCCCGGGACGAGGAGGGCCGGCCGGCCCGGGTCCTGGCCGCCACCGACAGCCCCTACCAGCACCTGCGGGTGGTGGAGTTCGCCGCCGGGGAGCGCTGGCTGCAGATGAACGAGGGCCTGGACTCCTTCCAGGCCGCCTGGCGCCCCGACACGCTCTGGCCCGGGGGCTACTACGACCTCTTCGTCCTGGCTCCCGTCTATGCCCTGGACGGGGCGCCGGCCGTCCCCGGGCCCCGGCGCTTCTGGATCCTCGGCTGGGGCGCCGGCTCGGTACTCGGGCCGCTGGTGGCCGGTCTCGAGGGCCGGGACTGGCAGGCGGTGGGCGTGGAAATCGATCCCGAGGTGGTGGCTCTGGGGCGGCGCTGGCTGCCCCTGCCCGCCGAGGCCTGGAAGCGCACCCGGGTCGTTGGGGGGGGGACGCCCGGGCCCTGCTGCGGGCCGCGCCCCGGGACCTGGACTTCCTGGTCCTGGACACCTATGCCCGCCAGTTCGAAATCCCCCTGCACCTGGCCACGGCGGAGTTCTTCCGGGAGGCCGCCGGGCACCTGCGTCCGGGCGGGGTGCTGGCCCTGAACGTGGGCACAGCGGTGCAGCCCGGGGAGGCCGACGCGGTCCTGGCGCCCCTCCAGGCCGGCCTGGCGGCGGCTTTCACCGGCGGGGTGCGTGCGCACCGGGTCCCGGCCAGCCGCAACGTGCTGCTCTTCGCCCGCAAGGACCGGCCGCTGCCGCCTCTGGCAGCCCTGGCCGAGCTCCTGCCGCCGGGAGTTCCCCTGGCCGTGGGCACCGCCTGCCTGCCGGTCCGGGTCGAGGACGGTGCCCCCCCGGTGGAGCCCTTCCACGACGGCCGCAACCCCCTGGGTCTGGCCCAGGCCCTGGCCTGGTTGCGGGGGGGGGGATGAGGCGCACCGGAGCGGCGCTGCTGCTCCTCCTGACCCTTGCAGGGGGGGGGCAGGCCCAGGAGCCGGCGGACGACGCCTGGTTCCAGCAGCCGACGGATGCCCGGGCCCTGCTGCGCTGGGCGGCCCTGCCCCGGCGGCAGGACTGGGAGGCGGTGGCCTGGAGCGCCTACGTCCACGTCGCGGCCCTGGCCCGTGAGGAGGCGACTGCGGACGTGGCGGGCATGCTCGCCCGGGACGCCGGCAACCCGGACGCCCTGCGCTACCGGCTGCGCCTGGCGCTCCTGGACGGCAGCCCGGCCGCCCTGCAGGCGGCGGTCCGGGAGGCCCGGCGCTGGCTGGAGGAGCACCCGGAGATGCCCGCCGCCCACCGGGAGGAGGTGCGCCGGAACCGGAAGTGGGCGGAGCGGGAGCTCCTCCGGGCCATGGAGGTGGCGAGCGCCCGCAGCCGGGCCCGCCTGGCCCCCCTGCCCGGCCTTCTTTGGATGGCGCTCCTGGCCTGGCTCCTGGGCCGGGGCCGCCGGCGCTAGAGGATGTCCAGGAGGCCGCTGGTGGTGGCGGGGTCCGTGAGGGTGTCGACGGCGGCCCGGTGGTCCAGGTCGGCAGCGACCGCGCTGCGCCAGGGGACGCGTCCCTGCTCGACCAGGACTCCCGGGAGGTGAGATCCGCCTCCGCCGCGAAGTAGAGGGCTGCGGTCGGCGGCGCGCCGCCGCCAGGAGGATGGTGGAGACGCGGCGAGAGGTCATGGCGGGCTCCCGCCCTGGTGGTTGCGGGCCCCGTGCCAGGTCCCGGGGTGAAACGGGAAGAAAAGGAAAGCGGGGAGCCGCCGGCTGGCGACTCCCCGCGGATGCCCGCTGGTGCGGAGGCGATCAGAGGATGTCCAGGAGACCGGTGCCCGAGGACGGGTCGGTGAGGGTGTCCACCGAGGCCCGGTAGTTGAGGTCCTCGGAGATCTTCGAGGACCAGGGCAGGGGCTCCTTGTCCGCCACGATGCCCAGGGCGACGGCGGCGAAGGCCCGGGCCAGGGGCGTCAGCTCCTCGTTCTGGAGCATGTCCACCAGGGGCTGCACCGAGCGGTAGTCGCCGATGAAGCCCAGGGCGGTGGCGGTGGCAGCCAGGACCGAGAGGGGCGGGGCGCTGTTGCGGTCGCCCTTCATGAGATCGAGCAGGGCATCCACGACCTCCCGGTCGCTCATCAGGCCGAGACCGATGGCGGCCTGGCGGAGCAGGCCGGGCAGGCGCTTGCTCTCCTTCAGCATCTTGGCGACGAAGTCCCGGTGCTCCTTGGCGTCCAGGAGACCGAGGGCGACGGCGCCATAGCCCCGGAAGTCGGGATCCCTGGCATCTTCCATGGCCCGGACGATGTCCTCGGCCGCGGCCTCATGGCGCATCAGGCCCAGGGCGATGGCGTAGGCCGCCTTCTCCGAGGGCGTCTTGACGCTCTTGAACTTGTTCAGCACGGCCGGGGCCACCACCGAGGAGACCTGACCACCGTTCTGCTGGACGTAGAAGGCCATGACCCCAAGGCCCATGCCGGCCCAGGGGCGGTAGGCCGTGCCGCCCTTCTGGAGGTTCTTGAGGAGGAACTCGGTGACCTTGCCCCGAAGGGGGTCGCTATCGGACACCCCGGCGCCCAGGTAGGCCAGGGAGATCGCGGTGTAGTTCTTTTCCTGCCGGTCCCGGCCCTTCTCCGCCACCCGGGTGAGAACCTGGAACACGTTCTGGGCCATCTCCGGCGGCAGGCCGCCCCGGGCGAGGATGCCCAGGGCCTGGACGGCGGACTGGCGCAGGAAGACGTTGCTCTTCTTGTTGTCCAGGGCTGCCAGGATCCGGCGGACCGCATCGTCCAGGACCGGCCCCGTCGTGCCGGCATCCCGGAGCAGCTTGGCCACGGCGTTGGGGCAGTGGGCCACCACCAGGTCGTCCCGGCTCTCGTCCTCCATGACCGCCAGGAGCTTCTCGACCATGGGGCCGGGCTCCTCGAGGCCGGTGAGACCCAGGGCCACCACGCAGGCGACCCGGATGTCCTTCAGGGAGGACTGGTCGCTCTCCAGCACCCGCCACAGCGTGTCGGCGATGTCCTGCTTGAGGGCCGCGTCAGTGACGGCGTGGGCGATGAGGCCGAGGCCATAGGCGGCGAAGGTCCGGGTGCGCAGGTCGACGTTGGCCTGGGCGCCCACCAGCTTCCGCCCCTCGGGCGTGTCCAGGAGGAGGCTCTTCAGGGTGTCCAGGGCCTCCACGTCCTGGTAGATGCCGTAGGACAGGGCCGCGGTCTCCCGGATCTCCTGGACCTTGTCCCCGAGGAAGGGCCGCAGGAGCCGCGGGATCTCGGAGTCCCGGCCGATCTTGGCCAGGGCCACCATGCAGGCGGTGACGATGTCGTTGTTGTCGATCTCCTGGAGGGTTCCCTTCAGGGCCGGCACCACCGAGCCGCGGATCTGCTGCTCCGAGGGTGCCCGGGTGTTCTTGCGTGTCGCCCCGCCGCCCATGCCCAGGAGGAAGTCGCTCTCTCCGGTCTCGATGCCCTCGCTCTGGACCTTCGCCTTCAGGTTCAGGAAGGGCTCCTTGTTGAACTCCCACCAGAACTCCCAGGTGGTCAGGTCGGGACCCGTGTTGCC
>CAYMFV010000353.1:0-3667 GCA_964389745.1 uncultured Planctomycetales bacterium
CGTGGGTCTCCTGGCTCATCAGGTCGTGGCGCTCGCCGGCGTGGCCCATGGGCAGCACGTAGTCGGCCCACAGGGCGGTCTCGTTCCAGGTGGGTGTCAGGGCGGCGTGCAGGCCGACCCTGGCCTCGTCCCGGAGCATCTCGATCCAGGAGGCGCCGTCGGGATTGGTCCAGACGGGGTTGTAGACCCGGGTGAAGTAGGTGTCGATGCGCCCTCGGCCCTCCCGGACGAGGTGCGGCAGGAGGAAGGACATCTCGTGGTGGGCCAGGGGCCACTCCGGCGGGTAGAGAAGCTCGTTCCAGACCGCCACGGGGGGGGGCTGGTGGGGCCGCCGGGGCACGAACTTGTGGTGGCTGGCCAGGCCGGTGCCGCCGGCGGTGCCCACCGAGCCGGTGAGGACCACCAGGAGCTGGAGGCAGCGGGCCACCTGCCAGCCCCCCTCGTTGCCGGAGGCGGCGTTGCGCCAGACGTGGGCGGCCAGGCCGCCCCGGGCAGCGCCGATGGCCTGGCCCACCTCCCGGACCCGGGCGGCGTCGACACCGCACTCCACCGCCACCCATTCGGGCGTGAAGCGGGCGTACTCCTCCCGGAGGGCGGCCAGGAAGGAGACGAAGCTGGCCGGCCGCTCCGGATGGTGGCGCTGCAGCCAGTCCCGCCAGTTGGTCCAGCGTTCCAGGAATGCCCGGTCCTCCAGCTCCGCCTCCAGGATGACGTGGGCGAAGCCCAGGAGCAGGGCCGCCTCGGTCCCCGGGTGGGGCGCCAGCCACCAGTCGCTCATGGCCGCGGTGTTGGACAGGCGCACGTCGATGGTGGCGACCTTCGCCCCGGCCATGCGTCCCTCCAGGATGCGCTGGGCGTGGGGGTTGAAGTAGTGGCCCGTCTCCAGGTGGCTGGAGAGGAGCAGGATGAACCTCGCCCGGGCGTGGTCCGGCGCCGGCCGGTCGCTCCCCGACCACAGGGCGTAGCCGAGGCGGGCGGCCGCCGAGCAGACGTTGGTGTGGCTGTTGTAGCCGTCCACGCCCCAGGCCCGGAGGACGCCGTCCATGGCGCCGTCGGTGCCGGGCCGGCCCACGTGGACCATGATCTCGGTGCGCCGGTCCTCCACCAGGGCCCGGCGGATCCGGGTGGCCAGGGTCCGGAGCACCTCCGGCCAGGTGGTCCGTTCGAAGCGGCCGCTGCCCCGGGGGCCGGACCGCTTCAGCGGGTACAGGATGCGCTCGGGATCCTCCACCTGGTCGATGGTGGCGGGTCCCTTGGCGCAGTTGCGGCCCCGGGAGGCCGGGTGCAGGGGATTGCCCTCGAAACGGCGGACCCGGCCCGTGTCACGATCCACCCAGGCCAGCAGCCCGCAGCCGGCCTCGCAGTTGAAGCAGATGGTGGGCACCAGGCGGTAGCGCCGTTCCTGGCGCCGCGGCCAGGCGCTGGCGTCCAGCTCCCGCCAGTCATTCCACTGCTCGACGGGCGGGAAGGAGCGCAGCAAGGGGGGGGAGGGTCGGTCCGTCACGACAGGGGCACCTCCTGCCCGGCCCGGATCCAGGCACGCTCGTGCCAGGTCGAGGCCAGGAGCACAGCTCCGGCCAGGGCGACCTTGAGGAGCACGAGCAGGACCAGACTGCCGGGATCCCGGGCATGCATGAGGGAGAGGTAGGCGCCGGCGAGACCGGCCAGGAAGAGGCTGCCCACGGCCCGGCGGCTGTCCGGCCGGGCCCGGAGCAGCGCCCGGGCCCGGCGGGCGTCCGGGCTGCCGCCCTCGTCCCGGATCTCGCCCAGGAGCCAGCCGGCGGAGGCCAGGGCGAGGAGGCCGAAGAGGAGGGTGGCATTGGGGAAGAGGGCGGCGCCGGAGCCGGGCAGGAGCAGGCCGAGGGTCAGGGCGAAGAGGAGGGCCTGGAGGAGGAGGTGGCCCAGGACGCCGGGTTCGAGCCAGAGATCCCGCCCCTGGCACTGGGCCAGGAGGAAGGCGGTGTAGCCCGAGGCGAGGAGGGCCAGGGGAATGTTCAGCCAGCGCAGGGTGTCGGCGGCGCCGGTGGCCCCGGCCAGGCGCAGGAGCAGGGTCAGGCTCGTGACGGTGCCGAAGGCCAGGAGCGCCCAGGTGCCCCGGACCAGCCAGGAGCGGGGATTGCCCCGGGTGAGGAGCTTCAGGGCCCGTTCCGGCCGGCCCAGGTCGTGGACCAGCAGGGCACCGGTGACGGTCAGGAAGAGGAGGGCGAGGAACTCGGGGACGACGCCGGCCCGGAGACCCAGGGCCGCGGCCAGGGGCGCGAGGAGCATGCTCCCGGCGGCCAGGTTCTTGGTGAGGAGGTAGGCCCAGACGTGCCAGCCCCAGGGGGGGGGATGGTCCACGTCGAAGACGTCCACCAGGTCGGGGCGGGGGGCGAAGCCCGGTGTCTCGGGAGGGGGGAGGGGGCGCTCGGCCCAGAGCCAGGCCGCCGGCTCGGCGGCGGCGCCGGGGGTCAGGGCCTCGGGCAGGGCGCCCACGTACCAGAGCCGGGGTCGGGTGCCCTTGCCGGGCTTGCGCTGGCGGGCGCCCTCCTCCCGGGCCAGGGTCGCCACCGGGGTGGCCGTGTCCTCCAGGTCGCCGGCGAGGATGGCCTCCTCGGGGCAGACGGTGACGCAGGCCGGCGCCAGGCCCGACTCGACCCGGTGGGCGCAGTAGTGGCACTTCTCCACCGTGCCCTCCTCGGGATGCACGGCGAGGGCGTCGTAGGGGCAGGCCTGCATGCAGGCCCGGCAGCCGATGCACTGCTCCCGATCCAGGTCGACGATGGCGTCGGGCCGCTTGTACAGGGCCATGGTCGGGCAGATCTCGACGCAGGGGGCAGCGTCGCAGTGGTTGCAGCGCAGGACCGTGAAGTGGCGACGGACCCGGGGAAAACGGCCCTGCTCGGTGTACTTCACCCACGTCCGGAAGATGCCCGTGGGCACCCCGTTCTCGGTCTTGCAGGCAACGGTGCAGGCATGGCAGCCGATGCACCGGCGCTGGTCGATGACGAAGCCGTACTGGGGCATGGGGAGGCGCGGGGCAGTCTAGCCGGGCCCCTGGCGGCGCCCGGGGCGCAGCTCCAGACTGGCGTCATGGAGCAGGTCTGGATCCCGCGCACCGGTCCCCCCGAGGTCCTGGAGCTCCGCTCGGCCCCGGACCCGGAGCCGGGGCCCGGCGAGCTGCGCATCCGGGTCCGGGAGGCGGGCGTCAACTTCGCGGACCTGATGGCCCGCCTCGGGCTCTACCCCGATGCGCCGCCCCTGCCGGCGGTGGTGGGCTACGAGGTGGCCGGGACGGTGGACGCCGTCGGGTCGGGGGTGGACGCGGCGCGTCTCGGCGAGACGGTGGTGGCCGTGACCCGCTTCGGCGGCTACAGCAGTGCCGTGGTGGTGCCGGCCCGGACCGCTCTGCCCCTGCCCCCCGGGCTCGACCCGGAGGTCGCGGCGGCCCTGCCGGTGAACGGCCTGACCGCGTGGATGCTCCTGGAGGAGATGGGCCGGGTCCGGGCCGGGGACCGGGTGCTCCTGCACGCCGCCGCCGGCGGCGTCGGCCTCCTGGCCCTGGACCTGTGCCGCTGGCGGGGCGCCGAGGTGGTGGGTCTGGCCTCTCCGGGCAAGCACGAGTTCCTCCGGGAGCGGGGCTGCGCCCGGGTCGTCTCCTCCCGGGGGGACTGGGCGGCCGCCCTCC
>CAYMFV010000354.1:0-3663 GCA_964389745.1 uncultured Planctomycetales bacterium
CTCGGCCGGCGCCGCCCGGGCGAAGCCCTGGAGGACCGCCAGGTCGGCGAACTCGTCCCGGTCCCCCACGAGCACGGCCTGGTGGAAAGGAGCCGCCGGCTCCTCAGGGGGGGGGTAGAAGGCGCTGGGCCAGGCCACGCCGAGCCAGCCGGCCAGCCGCTCCGGCCGCCGCCTGGCCAGGGCCCGGCCGACCACCGAGCCGAAGGAGTAGCCCCAGACGAGGCCCGGCCGGCCCGGCAGGGCGTCGGCCAGCCAGTCCAGGGCGACGGCGGCATCGTCCACCTCGCCCCGGCCCTGGTCGTGCTCGCCCGCGGACTCGCCGGCCCCCCGGAAGTCCAGGCGGAGGGCCGCGCAGCCCGCCTCGAGGGCGCCCAGGGCCCCGTGGCGGACCACGTTGTTCCGGCGGCTGCCGCCGTAGAGGGGGTGGGGATGGAGGAGCAGGACCGCCGCCCGGGCCTCCCGGCGGGGCAGCTCCAGGGTGGCGGCCAGGCGGCCGGCGGAGCCGTCCAGGAAGAGGCGGCGGGGGGGGCGGGTGTCGAGGTCGCGGACCATGGCGGGCCGGGATAGTCTGGCGGCGTCCATGGAGCTCGTCGCCATCCTCCTCACAGACGTGCCCCTGGACGAGCGTCGCTTCCGGGGCCTCCTCCTGGACCTGGCCGGCAGCAGCCTGGCCGGGGCCATCCTCCAGGACGGCCTGGAGGCAGTCCACTCCTTCGGCGAGGCCGAGCGGGACCGGGACGTCCGGGACGTGCGGGTGCGCTGCAGGCCGGCCAACACCGCCCCCCGGGCGGCCCTGGCCGAGCTGCGCAAGCAGGGTTTCGCCCCCGCCACGGCCCTGGAGATAAGCACCGCCCACGACCGGGAGAGCCGGGAGGACGCCTGGGCCCTCCTGGGCCTCTACGCCGAGGAGCTCCGGGGCTGGGTGGTGACCCGCTACCTGGACTTCGACGAGGCCGAGGCCCGCCTGGGCAGCCGGGAGGGGCTCCTCCACGCCCCGGTCGGCGGCAGCCGCCGGCACCGGGGGGTGCTCATCTCCGCGTCCGCCCTGCGCCTGCTGACGCCGTGACCGCCGCCTCCCTCACTCCAGCTCCGCCAGGGCCAGCGCCGCCAGGGCATTGGCCATCACCCGCCCACCGACGTGGCTGGTCCAGGGGCCGGCGGGATCCCAGGAGCCAGCCGCGGGCGGTTCCCAACGCTGGCTCGGCAGGAGGGTGGCGTGCAGGGCACGGGTCCACTCCCTCCTCTCGCCCCCCCCCCAACGGGCCATGGCTTCGCTGCCGAACCACCAGTAGAAGAAGTCGCAGCTGCCGCCGGCCTCGTCCCACACGGGGAGCTTCCTCACCAGGAGGGCCACCTGCTTCTCGAGACGCTCGCGCCGGGGGAAGTCCTTGATCGCCCGCCGCGCCTCCCGGTCCGCCTTGCCGTCCGCGAGCAGGGCGAGCTCCAGGGCCAGGGCCGCAGCCGTCAGTGTCTCCACCAGCACAGGTGGGAAGCGTTCCCAGAGACCCTTGAAGCGCGACGGGGGGCCGCCCGGGCCACCGCCGTCCCCGAAGGAGTAGCCGGTGCGCCCGGTGCCGGGGTCGGTCATGGCGTCGATCCAGGAGCGGGCCCCCTCGAATACCTCCGGCTCCACCGCCGCCCCCGCCCGGCGGGCCAGCAGCAGGGCCCGCGCACACCAGCAGGTGCAGGAGGTATCGTTCTCGCCGGTCGGCTTGAAGGCATAGCCCCATCCGTTGCGAGGATTCCAGGCGTCCCGCAGGACCCGGACGGCGGGGTCGAGAAGGAGCTCGACCAGGCCACGCTGGGCTCGTCCGGTGCGCAGGACGTAGTCGGCCAGGACCCGCGTGGTGATGGCGTGCTCGTAGATGGGAGGGTCGGCCAGGACCTGCGTGGTGATGGCGTGCTCGTAGATGGCAGGGTTGCCGGTGGTCCAGCCGAAGCGCCTCGGGTCGGCGCGGTGCTCCAGGAGCCAGACCAGGCCGCGCCGGGCGGCCCGGCCGAGCCCGGGATCTCGGCGCTGCTCCCCGGCCCCGAACAAGGCGAGGACGGCCAGTGCCGTGGCCCCGTAGTCGTCCCATCTCTGTCCATCATCCGGGGCACCGGGGGCATCCAGGGACCCGGGCCAAGAACCGTCCTCCCGCTGAGTGGCCAGGAGCCAGGACACGGCGCTGCGGAGAGCCCGCTTGACCTCAGGCGTGACGCGGTCGTGCTTCCGGCCCCGCCGCGGTCTTCTGCCATCGCCTCCCGGCTCAGGGGCCATGGTCAGGCCACGGCTGTTCGCCCAGACCTCCAGGGGGGGGGAATCCCCGCCTGTGGAGAGCTCCAGCACCACCTCGCCGGCCACACGCCGCCCGGGCGGAGCCACGAGCAACCAGGTGGCCGGGGCCAGTGCCGGCGGGATGTCCACGGCGGCCGGCGTGGCGAGCCGTGCGCCTGCCACCACCCCGTCCCCGTCCAAGACCCGGAGCAGGCCCACCTTGAGCCCCGCAGGCCAGCCGTAAAGGACGCTGAAGATGCCCCCGTCGGCAGCGCCACGGGTCGGCGTCCGAAGAACTCTCAGCCCCTGCCGAGGGGCTCCCTCAACAGCGCGGGAGGTCGAGGAAAAGGCCAGGACCAGCCAGGAGCCTGTGGTCACCAGCCCGAAGCCCGGGGACCAGGGGTGGTGTAGGAGCACGTAGCTCCTGGCGTCCAGGTCCGGGAGCACGCCCTGTCCCGGCCGCAGCGCCTGCCGGGCCAGCCCGTGGCGCAGGGCGTGGAGGGCGAGGAGATCGAGGGGCGGCTGCACCCGGTCCGGGGTGCCGAAGGCCAGAGGTTCCATGGGCACCGGCTGGTGAGCGGCGTCCAGGCGCTCCACCAGCTGCGCCGCCGCTGCCTGGGCAAAGGAGTCGGCGGCCGCACGGAGACCGGCACTACGGGCCAGGCTTCCCGGCCACGCATCCTGGATGGCGTCCAGCACCGAGCCGCGTTGCGGCGGGCGCCGCCCGAGCCACTGCCACCATGCCTCCTCGACCTCCCGGAGGGGCTGGCCGAGGGATCGCTCCAGGAGTTCCTTGTGGCTCTCCCCCCCCTTCGGGGGCGAGGAGAGGAGGCCGTCCACGAAGCTGCGGAAACGCCCGGCCTCGTGCAGCCAGGCCACGAAGGCCACCGCCTGTTCCCGGGCCTCGGGGGCCAGCGGCGCCGCAGGAAAGAGCAGCTCCTCCAGGGGCAGCCAGACCTCAGCCTTCCACCGACGCTCCCGGAGACGCTCCTGGAGTGCGTGCAGGCAGCCCGGTGGCAGGGTCTCGTCGGCTGGCCGGCCCACGGCCAGGAGGAAGAGGTAGTCCCGGTTCCCCTGGCGCACTGGCGCCGGCAGGGAACGGCCAGAGGCCCCCAGGAGATCGAGGCCGTCCCCACCTGGGGCAAGCCGCCGGATCCGGGCCGCCGTCGGCTCCTCCCCGCCCACCAGAAGGTCGCTGAGGATGGCTGCGGCCAGGGCATCCAGGGCCCCGGCACCGCGGATCGCCTCCCTCGCCGGCGCCGCCTTCCGGGCGAGACGCCAGGCACGGGCCACCAGCCCGCCCAGACGTTCCTCGGCCTGGACCCGGGCCAAGTCCTCCCCCTCGCGGAAGCGCCCGTCTCCGGTCCGGGCGAGCCCAAGGACCCGACCGGCCTCCAGGCAGCGTG
>CAYMFV010000355.1:0-3653 GCA_964389745.1 uncultured Planctomycetales bacterium
CCATCGAGGACGGCCTCCAGGGCCTCCCGGAGGGCGTCGGCCGGCACCGGGTCGGCCCGGCGCAGGCCGTCCGGCCCCTGCACCGTGAGCACCGCCGGCACCGCGGCGCCGTCGATGCCGAGGGCGGCGAAGACCTTGAGGTCGAGCTGCAGCCCCGCCCCCCCCCCGGGGTCCGAGCCGGCCACGGTGAGCACCCGGGGCGGGCCGGCAGCCATGGGTCAGGTGCTGTAGGCGCCCAGGACGTGGTAGCCGCAGTCCACGTGCAGGATCTCCCCGGTGATCGCCGAGGCCAGGTCGCTGACCAGGAAGGCGGCGGCCTTGCCCACCTCCTCGCCGTGGAGGGTGCGGCGCAGGGGGTTGATGCGCCGCTCCTGGGCCATCTTGTCCTTGAGACCGGGGATGGCCGCGGAGGACAGGGTGCGCACCGGGCCGGCGCTGATGGCGTTGACCCGGGCCCCGTCCTTCTGCCCCATGTCCAGGGCCAGGTAGCGCACCGCCGACTCCAGGGCGGCCTTGGCCGGCCCCATGACGTTGTAGCTGGCCATGGCCCGGTTGGAACCCAGGTAGGTCAGGGTCAGGAGGCTGGCACCCGGGTTCAGGAAGGGCTCGGCGGCCCGGGCCAGGGCCACGAAGGAGTAGGCGGAGATCTCCTGGGCCAGGCGCCAGCCGTCCCGGTCGACCTCGACGAAGCGGCCCTCCAGGTCCTCCCGGCGGGCGAAGGCGATGGAGTGGACCAGGAAGTCCAGGCCCTTGAGGCGGCGGCCGACCTGCTGCATGGCGACGGCGATGGAGGCGTCGCTGTTCACGTCGCAGATCACCGGCTCCGGGAGCCCCAGGGACTTGGCCAGCGGTCGCACCTTCTTCTGGAAGCGCTCGCTGGCGACACCGAGGACGAGCTCGGCCCCCTCCTGGTGGAGGACGCTGGCGATGTGCCAGGCGAGGCTGTTCTTGTTGGCGACGCCGAAGACGACGCCCTTCTTTCCTTGGAGAAGCATGGGGGGGGTTACTCCCTTGCGAAGGCCAGGACCGCGTAGGGCTCGATGTTGCCGATCCGCGCCTTGTAGACCTGGTGGTCGCCGTGGACGACGCCCAGGCGGCGGAGGGCCGGCCGGAAGCTGCGGAGGTTGAACTGGGTCACCTCGCACAGGACCACCTGGTCCTCGCCGGCCGCGAAGCGGGCGGACAGGTGGTCCAGGTGCTGCCAGAGACCCTTGGGGAGGTGGTGGCGGATGAAGACCCGCTCCGCCTCCAGTCTAAGGTCCTTCTCGAAGGAGAAGTAGTAGCGCTGGACGACGCCGGTGATGCCGTCGGCGGGCTTGTAGGACAGCTCCTCGTGCCAGACCCGGCCGAGGAGGTGTCCCCCCCGGCGGCCCCGGTGGCGCAGCTCAGCGATGGCGGTCCGCCCCTCCTCGAGGCGCCGCTCCTCCGGGGGGATGGGCACCGCCTCGTACTCGCCCTCGGTGGTCTCCAGGAGGTCCCGGAGGGGGTCGGCGATGAAGTTGAGCCAGCGATGGGCCTGCTGCAGGTCCCGGCCATGGGGCGCGCCCTCCCGGCGCTGGATGGAGACGCCGAGGAGGAAGCGGGAGCTGGCCGCCGTCCAGCGGGGCTGGCCGTGGCGTCCGGCCCAGGCGTCCAGGGCGTCCAGGAGGCGCTGCAGGGTCTGCCGCTCCCGGTACTGGAGGTGGCCGATGGTGTTGCCGAGCATGCTCACCACCAGGGAGGTGCCGCCCTGGATGGTGGGCATCAGCCCCGACCACTCCTCGGGCCGCTCCAGGTCGCCGAGGATCGGCAGGATGGTCAGGCGCCCGCCCCGGATCTCCTCGTCGAACTCCTGGTAGAGGTTGGCCACGGCCACCGACAGGAGCACCGGGGAGAAGTCCAGGGGCACCGCCCGGATGCAGCGGCCCCGGTCCTCCTCCAGGAGCTCCCGGAGGATCTGCACGTCGCCCAGGCCGGAGCCGGTGCCGAGCCCCAGGTAGACCACGTCGTCGCCGACCCAGCCACTGCCCGCCGGCCCGTAGAGCTCGCCGCGCATGGCCTCCCCGGCGGCCCGGTCCACCTCCCGGTAGAGGCTGCTGCTGGCGACGGTGAGCCAGTTGTCGGGCCCCCGGGCCGCCGCGTAGAGGTGCTTGTGGTTGATCAGCCGGTCCCGCTCCATGGCGGTGAAGCCCGGCACCACCCAGCCCATCCAGGAGGCGGGCTGGAACCAGAGCTGGACGTAGTCGGCGGCCGGCAGCGGCGGGCCTCCCCCCCCCTCGCGGCGCTCCAGGAGACGCAGGCGGTAGTGCTTCTCGCTGCCCCGGCCCGCCTCCTTCCGGGCCCAGCGCTCGTCCAGGACCAGGACCTTGCCGGCGGGGACCTCCAGGGGCCAGGCCTCCCGGTGCAGGGCCTCCCGGAGGCGGGAGAGGGCCTGGCGGGTGGCCCGGAGCTTCTTCACGTCCGCCGGCGGGTCGTAGAGGTGCTCGGCCAGGGCGGCGGTGTTCCGCCACTGGTGGAACAGGAAGCGGGCCAGGCGGGTGGTGTGGGACGGCATGGCGGATCCCCTCGCGGCGCATGTTATATCCCGCCCGCCGTCTCACGTTGCCATGGCTTCTTGTGGCATGCTACCCGGCCAGGTAGTTGCGCCGGAAGAGCCGCCCGGCCAGGAGGCCGGCGGCGACGGCGAAGCCCCAGAGAACCGCCAGGGAGCCCAGGATCGACGGGCTGGTCCAGGAGAGGTTGTTCCACAGCATCCCCTGGTAGCCGGTCATGGCCCAGTGGGTCAGGGTGCAGCGCATGGCGACCTGGGCGGGCAGGGGCAGGTCGAAGAGCTGGACCGGGAACCAGGCGCCGCCGACCGCGCTCATCACCAGGATGACCAGGGTGCTGAAGCCCTCGGCCTGGCTCCGGGAGCGGGCCCAGGCCGCCACCAGGACGCCGAAGGCGGTGACCGCGGCGGCCAGGGAGAGCGAGAGCACCACCAGGGTGACCGGGTCCCGGAAGAAGCCGGCGTGGAAGACCATCTCGCCGAAGGCGAAGAGGACGGCGAGCTGGCAGAGGCCGATGATGCCGGTGTAGAGGAACTTGCCCAGGAGGATGGCGTCCCGGCGGACGGGGGCGGCCAGGAGGCGGGCCAGGGTGCCCCGGTCCCGCTCCTCGATGAGGCTGGCACCGCAGTGGACCAGCCCGAACATCAGCATCATGACGATGATGCCGCTGACGCTCTGGGCGACCATGTGGGTCAGGTTCTCGGGACGCTCCGGCGGGGTGTGGTCCTCGATCTCCAGGGGCACCATGTCCTGGAGCATCTTCTGCATGTCGAAGGCGGGTCCGTCCTCCCCGCCCCCCCCCTCCGGGGCCGCGGCCGGGGCAGGTCCGCCGCCGTCGTCCGCCTCGCCCGTGTCCAGGAAGCGCTCCATCAGGCTCCGGGTGGCCTCGGCGGCGGCCACCACCTGCTCCACCTGCGCCGGCGCCACCCCGGCCTCGGCCAGCAGCCGCCCGAGCATGGCCGGCCAGGCCCGGCCCTCGGTCTGCTCCATGTAGGCCGCGGTCAGGCCCACCGAGCCCAGCATGTCCTCGATGCTCCGGCCCGGGTCCCGGAGCATCCGCAGCTCGGGCAGGCCGCCGGCCTCGAGGGTGGCGCCGAAGCCCGCGGGGATGACCAGGGCGTGGTG
>CAYMFV010000356.1:0-3646 GCA_964389745.1 uncultured Planctomycetales bacterium
CCCCCCTGGGGACCGGGACCGTCCTGGAGGAGGGACCGGAAGTCGGGCACCACCAGGTCGGCAAGGGGCGCCAGCTCCGGCGCCGGAAAGGTCGTGGTCAGGCCGACGGTGCGCATGCCCGCCGCCCGGGCCGCCGCCAGTCCCATGGGGCTGTCCTCGCAGGCCAGGCAGGCCTCGGGAGGACGGCCCAGGCGGCGGGCGGCGGCGAGGAAGACGTCGGGCGCGGGCTTGCCCCGGGGCACCTCGTCGGCCCGGACCACCACCGGGAAGCGCTCCTGGAGGCCGAGCTCGCCCAGGGTGTGGGGGACGTTCTCCGCCGGCGCCGAGGTGGCCAGGGCGACCGGCACCGCCGCCGCCGTCAGGGCTTCCAGGAAGGCCTCGAGGCCGGGCAGGGGGCGCAGGCGGCCCCGGGAGAGCTCCCGGTAGAGGGCCTCCTTCTCGGCGCCGAAGCGCCGCAGCTCCGCCGGGGAGAGGGAGCGCTGGAAGAGCACCGGGAAGATGTCCCGGTTGCGCTTGCCGTCCAGGCGCCGGCGGAGCTCCGGGGTCATGGGGGGCAGGCCGTGGCCCTCGACGAAGCGGGCGAAGGCCTCGGCGTGGACGGGCATGTTGTCCGTCAGGGTGCCGTCCAGGTCCAGGATCACGGCCGCGGGCCGGAAGCCGTCCGGAAGGGGCCGGAGGGTGGGGGACATGCCGGGCCGTCTCGCTGCTCGGGTCATCGCGCGGTCCGCCGGGGGCCGGGAAGCCAAGGGTAGCGCGGCCCCGGACGCGGGCCGGCAGGGGCCCTGGTCCGGGCGAGGGGGGGGAGTTAAGGCTTCTCCAGCGGGCGGGACCGGACCGGGAAGCGGGTCGGTGGTGGCCCGGAGACCGCGATGAACCTCCTCTTCGAGCGCCGACTCTTCCCGCTCGTCCTCCAGGTCCTGACCCTGGTGGCCTTCCTCCTCCTGGTGGCCGGAGGACTGCTGGCCGACACCGGCGATCCGGACTTCGCCCGGATCCTGCGCAACACCAACCTGGCGAACCTGGTGGTCTGGTCCACGTGGTGGCCCCTCATCATCCTGGCCGCCATCTTCCTGGGCCGGGTCTGGTGCATGGTCTGCCCGATGGAGCTGGTCGCCTCCCTGGCGGCCCGGGTCGGGTGGCGCCGCCGGTCGCCCCGCCTCCTGCGCAGCGGCTGGGGCATGACCCTCTTCTACGTGCTGATCCTCTTCCTGGGCATCCACACCCTGGCGGTTCACCGGGTGCCCTGGCGGATGGCCATGTACCTCCTCGTCCTCCTCGGGACAGCCCTCGTCGCCGGCCTGCTCTTCGCCCGCAACGCCTTCTGCGCCCACCTCTGCCCCGTGGGCCACCTCCTGGGTCTCTACTCCCGAATCGCCCCCTTCGGCTGGGGGGTGCGGGAGCGGGACCTGTGCCGGGACTGCCGGGACCACGCCTGCACGGACCCGGAGCGCGCCTACCGCTTCCTGGGCCGGAGCTGCGGCGTGGGCCTGCACCCGGCGGCGGCGGACCGGAGCGACGCCTGCCTCCTCTGCGGCCAGTGCGTGAAGGTCTGCGCCGGTGCCGGGGACGCCGCCCGGGCCGGCCGCCCGAACCCAGGCTGGTTCCGGCGCCCCTGGTGCGCGGGCCTGTTTGGCAGCCGGGCCTTGACGCCGGCCCAGACCGCCTTCTGCCTGGTCGTCTCGGGCTTCGTCGTCTACGAGGTCTTCACCGAGTGGGAGCCGACCCGGGAGCTGCTCCTGTGGGCGCCGACCCGGGTCGAGGCCTGGCTCGGCAGCGGTGGCATCTGGAGCCATGGCCTGGCCACATCCCTGACCCTCTTCCTGGCCCTGCCCCTGCTGGTCTGGCTGCTGCCCTGGGGCCTGTACCGGCTGCTGGGCGGAGCCCTGCCGGCGGGCCGCTGGTGCCGGAACCTGGCCCTGGTCTTCGTCCCGGTGCTCGCCGCCGCCCATGCCTGCAAGGCCCTGGTCAAGCTGAGCTCCCGGGTCCCGTACTGGGAGCACGCCCTCCGGGATCCGGTCGGCCTGGAGACGGCCAGGAACATCCAGGACGGCTCCCTGGTCCTGGCGCCGCCGCCGGCCTGGCGGGACCCTCTCCTGGACGTGGCGGCGCCGCTGCTCCTGGCGCTCGGGCTGCTGGTGAGCCTGGCCCTCCTGCGCCGCTTCCTGCGCCGGGAGGTACCCGAGGGCGGGATCCGGCTGGGGCTCCTCCATCTCCCGGTCCTGGTCTATGGCGGTGCCTTCCTGACCATGGTCGTCGTCTGGCGCTGGACCTGAGAAGACGGGCGCATTCCCGGAGCCCGCCGGAAGGCCGGGAGCTATCCTCCCAAGGCATCCTGGAGGTCTCGACATCCCTGCATTCCGCCGGTCGCCACTCCAAGCACCAGCCATGTCCATCCTCGCCTCGCTCTGCCTGGCCCTGGTATCCCTGCCGGGTGCCCAGGAACCCGCCGCCAGCATGCCCGCCGACACCTTCACCTACCTGGAGGTGGACGTGGGCGCCCTCGATCGGGGTCTCCCCAGGCTGGACCTGGCCCGCCTCCTCGAGGAGCCGGAGAGCCGGGACTTCCTGCGTCCCCTCCTTGAGGAGCTCGGGGCCGATCCCGAGCACCCCGTGGTCTCCCTGATGGAGCGCCTGCCCCTCCGCCGCTGGGTGGACGGCCGCGCGGCCCTGGGGCTCCGGGGCCTGCACTTCTGGCTGCGCCAGCCCGACGGTACCGAGACCCGGATCAAGATCTCCGCCGGGCAGCCCCTGGATGCCCGGGCGACCCTGGATGCCCTGGGCCTGCTGGCCAGCATGCGCATGGACGGCGGCTGGAGCTGGCAGGACCTCCAGGTGGAAGGCGGCCTCGACGCCGTCCTCGTCCTGGAGCCGGGGCCGGACCTGGCGGAGCACGTACGGGCGGTCCTCGCCGAGCCCCGGGAGACCCGGGGCCTGGTCCAGGACGTCCACACCGACACCCTCGGCGGCCGCCAGGTCACCCACCTGGTCCTGGATCCCCGCATCACCCGGGGCATCCTCACCGACCTCTACGCCGACCTGGAGGGTCCCCGCTGGACGGTGACCACCAGCGCCGCCACCTTCGTCCAGGTGGCCGCCCTGGAGCCGGAGGCCTCCCTGGCGGCGACCCGGGACTTCCGGGTCCTCCGCGAGCAGCTCGTCACCGGCGAGCCGGTCCTCTTCCAGTTCACCAGTGCCGCCCAGGAGCTGGCCCTGCTCCGCAACCTGGTGCCGCCCATCTTCGCCCAGGCTGCGGAGTTGTCGGGGCTGGCGTCCTGGCGGGGCACCGGCGTCGCCATCAGCCTGGCCGAGGGCGGCGTCCACGAGAGCTTCGGTCTCCTCCTGGACGGCCAGGAGCCGACCAGCATCTGGCGCCTGTGGGACGCCATGCCCGGCGGCCTGGCCAGCGCCCGACGGGCGCCGGCGGACGCCGCCGCCCTGGTGGCCGTGAAGCTCGATCCCGCCCTGCTCCTGGACCGGGTGGTGGAGCTGGCCGAGACCCTCCTGCCCGGCACCGGCCGGCGCCTGGAGCGGGAGCTGGCCGGGGGCTTCCAGCAGGCGGGACTGGACCTGCACGGGGAGATCCTGGCCAGGCTCGGCGACGAGGTCGCCCTCGTCACTCGCCAATTTTAGAATTCGCTCCAACAAC
>CAYMFV010000357.1:0-3632 GCA_964389745.1 uncultured Planctomycetales bacterium
CCCAGGAGGTCACCCGGCCGGCCTCCCGCCCGTCCTCGCCGGTGAGGACGGCGCCGACCAGACCCTCCACGGGGGCCTCGCTCCGGAGGCGGCAGAGGCGCCAGGGGGCCTCGCCGAAGGTGCGGATCTTCGCCACCACTTCCTGGCCGGGATAGCAGCCCTTGGTGGGGGAGACCCGCTGCCACTCCTCGGCCTCGGGGAGGAGGTCCTCGGGGCCGAAGTCCCGGCCGAAACGGGGGCGGAAGGCGGCGATGCGGAGGACCTCGAGGGCCGCAGGGTCGCCGGCTGGGAGGGCGAGGCGGCGGCCCAGGGAGGCCACGGCCTCGCCGGCGCCCAGGAGCTCCAGGCAGGGGCAGCCCCGGTCCGGGCGGCGGAGGACCAGGAGGCCGTCGCCGGCCGCAGCCACGGCGGCCCCGGGGTCGGTGGCTCCGGGGACGGGCAGGCCGGCTGCGGCCAGGGCCTCGGGGCCGCCCGGGCCGGCCAGGAGGAGCCGGGCGTCGCCGGGCGGCGGGCCCGCGATGCGGAGGTCCTCGGTGAAGTGGAGGCCCTCGAGACCGGCGCGGATCTCCTCCTGGACCTCGACCGGGCAGTCCAGGAGGAAGCCGGGCTGGCCGGTTGCCCCCGGGGCGTCCTCCGGGAGCCGGAGGAGGAGGAGGTCGGCCCGCCAGCGGCCCCGGGGATCCAGCCAGGCGGACCACTGGCCGGCGCCGGGCTCCAGGTCCAGGACGTCGCTGGTGAGAAGGCGCTGGAGGAAGTCCGGGGCGTCGGGGCCGGCGACCCGGACCAGGCCCCGGTCCCCGCCGGGGAGGAGCACGGCACCCGTCCGAGCGGCCCGCCAGGTGGCCGCGAGGTCGAGTGCAGGGGGCGAGGAGAGGTCAGACACGGCCGTCCTCGCCCTGGGGTCCGGCCGCCCCCGGTTCAAACAAGATTAGAACCTTGTCCGAAAGCCAGGGCGCCCGGTGCACCGGGAGCCAGGCCGCGAGCCGGCCGCCGGCAGCCGCCACCTCGGCCCGGATCGCTCGGGGGCCGGGGTTCGCCGGGGGCCGGGGCAGGAGGCCCAGGCGATGCCGCAGGCGGCGGCCGGCCACCCGCAGGGTCCGGGAGTGGCGGTAGTCGGCGACCACGCCCAGGCGGGCGACCCGGGCCAGCTCCCGGAGGACCGCCACCCGTTCGGCCGGCTCCCGGAGGAGGTGGAGGAAGCGGATGCAGACGGCCACGTCCACGGCGCCGTCGGCCAGGGGCAGGCGGAGGAGGTCCGCCACCGCCAGGGGATCCCCATCGTTGCCCTCCTCCTGCCGTCGTCGCCGGGCCTCGCAGAGCATGGCCGGGGAAAGGTCGGCGCCCAGGTAGCGACGGCAGCGGCCAGCCAGGAGGCCGGCGAAGCGGCCGTTGCCGCAGGGCGCGTCGAGGACGGTCCAGTCGCCGGGGTCCTCCCCCCGGGCCTCGCCCAGGAGTTCCAGGGCCCGGAGCAGGGCCCGGGCCTTCCGCCGGTTGCGCCGGGCCCCCGCCCGGGAGGCCCAGCGGCGGTCGTAGTCCCGGGCCACCTCCGGGTCCCGGTAGTGCTCGAGCTTCCCGGGCCGGCGGGCCCGTCCGGGCGCCTCGGGGGGGGCGGAAGGCGGCACGGACACCAGTCTGGCACTATCCTCGTGGCCATGGCGGCGCCCGCGCCCGCGGATCTCCCGCCCCTGCCGGCCCGACCGGCAGCGGCGCACAAGGGCAGCATGGGCCGGGTCCTGCTGATGGCAGGCTCCAGGGGCCTGGCCGGCGCTGCCATCTTCGCCGCCAAGGCCGCCCTCCGGGGGGGGGCCGGCTACGTGGTGGTGGCGGCTCCCGGGTCCATCGCCACGGAGCTGACCCTGGGCGCCCCCGGAGCGGTCCTGCGCCTCGCCGGGGACCTGCCCCGACCGGCCCTCTACGCCGCCGACCTGGACCTGGTCCTGGAGGAGCTCCGCCGGGCCACGGCGGCGGTGCTCGGACCCGGCCTCGGCACCTCCGACCAGACGGCTGAACTTCTCCTGACCCTGCTCCGTTCGCCAGAGGTCCAGGATGGTCGCCGACCCCTGGTCCTGGACGCCGACGCCCTGAACATCCTCGCCGCCCGGGATCTGCCTCTGGCCCGTCTCCTGCCGCCCACGGCCATCCTCACCCCGCACCCCGGGGAGGCTGCCCGCCTCCTGGGCCTGCCCGGCGGCGCCGCGGTCCAGGCCGACCGCCCGGGCACCCTCCGGGCCCTGGTGGCGGCCACCGGGGCGGTGGTCCTCCTCAAGGGTGCCGGTACCCTGGTCGGCGCGCCGGACCAGGAGCCCTGGGAGAACTCCTCGGGCAACCCAGGGATGGCCACCGCCGGCTCCGGGGACGTCCTCGCCGGTCTCCTGGGCGCCCTCCTTGCCCGGGGCCTCCCGCCCTGGGACGCCGCCCGCCTGGGCGCCTGGCTCCACGGCCGGGCCGGTGACCTGGCGGCCGAGGCCCTGGGGGAGGAGGGGCTGATCGCCGCCGACCTTCTCCCCTGGCTGCCCCGGGCCCTGGCCGAGCATCCCCGGGCGACCCCCGAGGAGGACTGATCCGGGCCCGCCGTGCTCGCCGCCGCCCTCCTCCTCGCCCTTCCCGGGGTCGCCCTCCAGGAGGCGGCCGTCGGCGGCGGCGAGCCCCTGCCGCCCGCCCGGGTGCTCCTGGAGGAGCTCGCCGGACCCGGCAGCCGGGACCTGGCCCGGCTCCTGGCCCACCGGGGCCTGCCCCGGGACCTCCCCTGGACCCTGGCCGAGCCGGCCCTGGCGGCGGCCCGGGACCCTCTCGTCCCCCCCCTCGTGGCCGCCGCCGCCCTGGCGCCCTCCTGGGTGGCGGGGCACCCGGCGCCCGTGGGTGCGGCGCGCCGGGCGGCGGTGCTCCGGGCCCGGGAGGCCATCCTCCTGCAGCCCAACGACGAGGACCTGGCCCTCCTCACCCTCCGGGTCCTGCCCTTCCTCCAGGAGGCGGACCTGGACCGGGTCCTCGACTTCCTGCGCCAGGGGGAGACGGGCAACCGGCGCCGGGCCCTGGGTCTCCTGGCCGCCGCACCCTGGTCCCGGGCCCGGGCGGTCCTGGTGCAGGCCGTCCGGGACCCTGCCCTGGCCGAGGAGGAGCGGGCCTTCCTGGCTGCCCGCTGGCTCGAGGCCGAGGGCCGGGACGCCGCTGACAGCCTGGCCGACCTCCTGCGTCCCTCGACCCCCCCCCTGCTGCTGCGCCGCCTGCTCCTGCTCCTGCGGCCCTGGGTAAGAGCGGAGGACCGGGAGTGGTTGCGCACCCTGGCTGCAGAGGCATCGCCGGCGGCGGCGGCGGCGGCCCTGGAGCTGTGGGCCCGGATCGAGGTGGAAGCGGAGGAGCGGGAGCAGGTCTTTCTGGCCGCCATGGAGCTGGAGCCGGAGCGGCGCGGGCGGGTCCTGGACGCCCTGGCCATCGCCGGACTGCACCCGGGCATCGCCCGGCGCCTCGGCAACCTCCTGCACTCGCCGGCGGCGCCGGAACGGCGCCTGGCGCGGAGTCTGCTGCCCCGTTTCGCCCCCCCCCAGGAGGTGTACGGGGCCTGGCGGGGTCTGCCCGGGAGCCTGCGGGCCGAGGACCGGGCCGGGTGGATGCAGATCCTCGCGCGCCTGCCC
>CAYMFV010000358.1:0-3627 GCA_964389745.1 uncultured Planctomycetales bacterium
CGGTCACCGCGACGAGAGGATGGGGGTGGCGGTGGCACGACCGGGAATCGACAACTCTCCTTATATGCGAGATCTCATGCTGTCTCCGCGGTATTTAGCAGTCTCCTATATAGCGGTCGCCGGTCGGGAGCGCGGTGGCAGGAAGCCGCTTTGACTGAAATCGGGGTGTTTACTGTGCTTGCGTTGCCTAGCGTGGGATGTTGACTTTCGAGAAAAAACAGGGCGACATCCTGTCCGGCGAGCCCCCGCGGCCCGGATTCAGTTTCCGCTCACCGCCTGCCAGGCGAAGGCGAGGCGGTCGGCGGCCTCGGCGATGCGCAGGTCCGTGGGCTTGCCGGCACCGTGCCCGGCCCGGGTGGTGATGCGGATGAGCACCGGCGCCGGTCCGCCCTGGGCCTTCTGCAGGGCCGCCGCGAACTTGAAGGAGTGGGCCGGCACGACCCGGTCATCGTGGTCGCCCGTGGTGATCAGGGTCGCCGGGTAGTGGACGCCGGGGTGCAGGTTGTGCAGGGGCGACCAGGCCCGGAGGAAGCGGAACTGCTCGGGATCGTCGCTGGTGCCGTAGTCCGAGGCCCAGGCCCAGCCGATGGTGAAGCGGTGGTAGCGGAGCATGTCCAGGACGCCCACCGCCGGCAGGGCAGCGCCGAAGAGGTCCGGGCGCTGGGTCAGGCAGGCGCCCACCAGGAGCCCGCCGTTGCTGCCGCCGGCGATGGCGATGTGCTCCGGCGCCGTCCAGCCGGCCGCCACCAGCCACTCGGCGGCGGCGATGAAGTCGTCGAAGACGTTCTGCTTGCGGTCCAGGATGCCGGCCTCGTGCCACTCCCGGCCGAACTCGCCCCCTCCCCGGAGGTTGGGCATGGCGAAGATGCCGCCGCGCTCGATCCAGGCCAGGGCCGGGATGCGCCAGGAGGGCGTCAGGGAGATGTCGAAACCCCCGTAGCCGTACAGCCAGACCGGTCGCCGGCCGTCCCGGAGAAGGTCCCGGCGGTGGACCAGGAACATGGGCACGCGGGTGCCGTCCCGGCTCGTGTACCAGACCTGCTCCGTGGCGTAGGGCGCGGCGTCGAAGGGCACCTCGGGACGCCGCCAGGTGCTCACCTCCAGGGTCTCCAGGTCGAGGCGCAGGATGCTGGGCGGCACGGTGAAGGAGGTGAAGCGGAACCAGGCGTCCCGGTCCTCCTGGCGGCCCTGGAGGCCGGAGACAGTGCCCGGCGCCGGCAGCGGCACGGCGCCGAGGAGCTGCCCGTCGAGGGCGTGGACCGTGAGGCGGCTGGTGGCGTCGTGCATCCAGTGCAGGACCAGCCGTCCACCGAGGAGAGCCGCCCCCCGGAGGGTGTCTTCGTCCTCGGGGACCACCTCCTCCCAGCGGGGCTCCGGCGCCCCGAGGTCCACCGCCAGGACCCTGCCCCGGGGCGCGTCCCGGTCGGTGCGGAAGAACCAGCGGCTGCCCTGGTTGCCGGCGGGCTCGTAGAGGGCCTCGAAGTCCGCCACCAGGGGCCGGAGCTCCCCCCCCCCGGCGAGGTCCCGGTAGAGGACGAGGTTGCGGGGGTCGGTGCCCTCGCCGACCAGGACCAGGAGCCAGCGGCCGTCCTCGGAGACCAGGGGCTGGTAGCCCCGGTCGGGGTGCTCCGGGTCGGCCAGGACCACCTCGTCCTCCTCCTGGGGGGTGCCCAGGCGGTGGAAGCACAGGCGTTGGTCCCGGTTCACCGCCGCCAGGGCCTGGTCAGCGGGCGGCTCCGGGTAGCGGCCGTACCAGAAGCCCGAGCCGTCCGGGGCCCAGGCGACGCTGCTGAACTTGCTCCAGCGGAGGAGGTCGCCGGTCTCGGTGCCCTGCTCCACGTCCAGGACGTGCCACTCCCGCCAGTCCGAGCCGCCATCGGAGAGGGCGTAGGCGAGATACCGGCCGTCGGGGTCCGGCACCGCGTCCATCAGGGCGACAGTGCCGTCCGGGGACAGGGTGTTCGGGTCCAGGAGCGGGCGGGGCTCCCCCTCCGGCTCGTCGAGGACGTAGAGGACCGACTGGTTCTGCAGGCCATCGTTGTGGAAGAAGAAGAGCCGCTCCCCGCGGCGCTCCGGCGCCGTCCAGCGCTCGTAGTCCCAGAGCTGCTCGAGACGCTCCCGGAAGGCCTGCCGGGCCGGCAGGCGCCCGAGCCAGGCCTCGGTGTAGCGGTTCTGGGCGGCGACCCAGGCCCGGGTCTCGGGGGCGTCCAGATCCTCGAGCCAGCGGTAGGGGTCCGGGACCGCCACCCCGTGGTAGAGGTCGACCTGGGGGACGCTGGCCGTCGGCGGGGGCGCCCCGGGCCCGTCCAGGCGGGGCGCGAGGGTGCAGGCCGGGAGGAGGAGGGCGAGGAGGAGGGCGGTGCGAGGAAGGGGCATGGCAGGCGACTCGTGGCGGCGGGATTATGGGGCCGCCGCCGCCGCAGGTGCTGCCTGTCCTGGCCCTTGCAGGCGACGAGCGGCCCGACCTGGAGCGCCGGGTGCGGCAGGCGATGCTCGACTAATGGGAATTGACATTCCGGAGTATCAGCGATAGAGGGATGGAAGACCCGTGCCGCGACCCCGTTCCCGTCTTCTCCTGCTGCTGGTCGTCGTCTGCGGGGCGGCCGCGCTTCCCTTCCTCCTGCCCGGGGCCGATCCCGCCGGGCCTGATGCTCGGGGTCCCGGGCCGGCGGCGGCGCCGGCGCGGGGCCCGGCGGGGGCGCCGATGAAGCTGGCTTCCGTTTCCGGTCCGCCGGCGGACCCGGACGAGGCCGAGGCCGGTCGCCGGCCCGTCGCGGCCGGGGAGGAGGATGCTCTCCTCGCCCGCTGGCGGGCCCAGCGGGAGGAGCTCGAGCGCCGGGCCCGGGAGCTCCACAAGGGCTACATCGTAAACGACCTGGCCGCCCTCTGGTGGCGGGACGACCCGGCGGTCGTGGCCCGCTTCCGGGAGGAGGCCCGAGCCTCCTACGAGGCCGCCCGGGAGTGGTACGCCCGGCAGCAGGAGGAGGCGGCCCGGGAGGGCCGGGAGCTGGCCTTCCTCCAGGAGGCCATCGGCAAGTACGCGGGGCAGGGAGGCGGCAACTCCTCCTGGCTCCTCGGCGAATTCGCAGGCCTCGACCAGGCCCAGGCCACCACGGTCGGGAACATCATCGTCTCCCAGGCCAGGAACCTGGGCCACTGGGGCGGCTCGGTGGCCGCCATCCCCTCCTTCGACCCCGCCAACCTGGAGCGGCTTCCCCTGCACTTCCCCGTGGAGTTCCACTTCCAGGCCCTGACCGGCCAGGCAGACCGGCGGGAGTGGCCGCCCTCCCTCCTGGCCCGGGTCCGGCCGGCCGAGCTCCAGGCCATGCGCGCCTGGGCGGTGGCCGAGTCCCGGGTCAACCACTGGCGCAGGGCCGAGTACCGGGCCGCCGACCGGCTGGGCATCCTGCTCCCCGTGGGCGGCGAGACCGTCCTGCCCGAGTACGAGGCGGCTCTCGCCGGCCGGGCCGGGGTGGGGGAGCGCTACCTGGAGGAGCTGCGGGCCGCCCTCCAGGCCGAGGGGCTCCTGGAGTAGCCCCGCCCCGGGCCTCATGGCGGCCGCTGGCCGGCCGAAAAAAAGGGCTCTCCTGACGTTTGTGTGGGTCACGGAAGAGGAGGGTGGATGGG
>CAYMFV010000359.1:0-3593 GCA_964389745.1 uncultured Planctomycetales bacterium
GTTGGGGGGAGATGGGGGACGGCTTCCTGTTCTGGCTCACGTGGGCCAACGATCCCGGAAGCCGGCGGCTGGGGAAGGCGGCGGCCCTGGCCATCCTCCTCCTGCTCCTGGCCTGGGTCCACCACCGCCGCCGCTGGCGCCCGCTGACCCCGGCGGCGTGGGCGGTGGCCCTCCTCGGCCGCTGGCCGGTCGTGGCCGGTGCCCTGGCCCTCGCCTGTCTGCCGCAGATCGCCGTCCGGGTCGCGCGTCCCGACGCGGCGGGGCGGCCCAGCGTGGTCGTCGTCCTCCTGGACACCCTCCGCCTGGACCACGTGGGCTGGGGAGGTTCGCCGTTGCCGACGACGCCGCGCCTGGACGCCCTGGCCCGGAAGGGCGTCCATTTTACCCAGGCCATCCCCCAGTCCTCCTGGACCAAGCCCTCGGTGGCCTCCCTCCTGACCGGGCTCATCCCCAGCCGGCACCTGGCGGTGGGCCGCCCCGGGGTCGGCTACTACCCGGTCCTGCCCGAGGACCGGCGCACCCTGGCCGAGGCCTTCGCCGTGGCCGGCTACCGGACGGCCGCCATCTCCACCAACCCGAACATCGCCTGGCTCTTCGGCTTCCAGCAGGGCTTCGAGGACTGGATGGAGGACGCGAGCTGGGACGCCCGGCGGGTCGCGGCGGCGGCCCGGGACTGGGTCGGGGCGCGGGACGGGGAGCAGCCCTTCTTCCTCTACCTCCACTTCAACGACGCCCACTACCCCTACGAGGCCCCCGAGGGCTTCCAGGGGCGCTTCGACCACACCGGCCGCACGGCGGTCCTGAACGGGACCACCGAGCGGGAGTTCCGGGAGGGGAGCCGGGAGTTCACCCCGGAGGACGTGGAGCACCTGCGCCTGGCCTACGCCGAGGAGGTGGCCTTCCTGGACGAGGTGGTGGGCGCCCTCGTCGAGGACCTCCTGGCCTCCCGGGACGACCTGGTGGTGGTGCTGGCCAGCGACCACGGCGAGGAGTTCCTGGAGCACGGGGACCTGGGCCACGGCCACACGCTCTACGACGAGCTCCTCCGGGTGCCTCTCCAGGTCGCTTGGAGCCCGACCCTGGGCCGGGAGAAGGGCCTCGTCCCGGGCCGGGTGGAGAGCCAGGTCCGCCTGGTGGACGTCCTGCCGACCCTCCTCGACCTGGCCGGCCTGGCCTGGCCCGCCCGGGCCCCGTCCCTGGACGGGGAGAGCCTCCTGTCGGCCCTCCGGGGCCGCCCCCTGGAGGACCGACCGGCCTTCACCGAGACCGACTCCCGGGGCAGCCTCCGGGGCGGCCTGCCGGGGCCGCTGCGGGCCTGGCGGGAGCCCGGCCTGAAGGTGATCCTCACCGACCCCTACTCCGACGTCGCCGGTCGCTTCTGGCTCTTCGACCTCGCCGAGGACCCCGGGGAGCACCGGAACCTGGCCGGGGAGCGCCTGGACCTCCTGGAGGACCGCCTGGACCGCCTCCAGGCCCGGGGCTGGCTCATCCGGAAGGAGGCCGTGCCCCCGGCTCGCCTCCAGTTCTCGCCGGAGATGGCCCGGAACCTGGCGGAACTCGGCTACCTGGGGGGGGACGACGCCCAGGAAGGCGGCCGGGAGCTGCCCCTGGCCCCCGGGGCGGTGCCCTGGCTGACCTGGGCCGAGGCCGCCGCCGGGCGGAAGTGACCACGCTTTTCCGCAGATTCTGCGGTTTTCAGAGGTCACAAACCGCGCTTCGGCCAGGTCTTCGCCAAGGATGACGGATTGTCACGGCGTCTTCTGCGTTTTTCGCTTGTCACTGCGGATTCGAACCCTAGACTGTCGGCCAGCCACCCCGGAACCGCCGCACAGCACACACCGTGAACCCCACCGCCACGCCCAGCGCCCCTGCCTGCCACACCTCCCACCGGAGCCTCTCCCGGGAGGACATCCTGGCCGAGCTGCGGGACCGGAACATCCGCTTCCTGCGCCTCCAGTTCACCGACATCACCGGCGTCAACAAGAACGTCGAGGTCCCGGCCAGCCAGTTTGAGAAGGCCCTGGACGGGGAGATCCTCTTCGACGGCTCCTCCATCGAGGGCTTCACCCGGATCGAGGAGTCGGACATGCTCCTCGAGCCGGACCTCTCCACCTTCCAGGTGGACCCCTGGATCTCCCAGGGCTCCCGGGAGCGGGACCTCGGGGGAGTGGCCCGGGTCATCTGCGACATCCACAACCCGGACGGCAGCCCCTTCGAGGGCTGCCCCCGGCTGGCCCTCAAGCGGGCCTGCGCCCGGGCCGCCGAGCTCGGCTACGAGATGATGTGCGGGCCCGAGGCCGAGTTCTTCCTCTTCCGCCGGACCGCGGACGGCCGGGCCACCACCGAGACCCACGACCAGGCCGGCTACTTCGACCTGGCCCCCATCGACCTGGGCGAGGAGTGCCGCCGGGAGATCGTCATCGCCCTGGAGGCCATGGGCTTCGAGATCGAGGCCGCCCACCACGAGGTGGCCCCGGGCCAGCACGAGATCGACTTCAAGTACGGCCCGGCGGTCCAAACGGCCGACAACCTGGCCACCTTCCGGCACGTGGTGCGCCGGGTGGCCCGGGACATGGGCCTGCACGCCACCTTCATGCCGAAGCCCATCTTCGGCCAGAACGGCTCGGGCATGCACGTCCACCAGTCCCTCTTCCGGGAGGGCCGCAACGCCTTCTACGAGGAGGACGCCGAGGACGGCGGGATCTCGGCCACGATGCGCTACTACGTGGCCGGCCTCCTGGAGCATGGCCGGGCCATGTGCGCGGTCACCAACCCCCTGGTGAACTCCTACAAGCGCCTGGTGCCCGGCTACGAGGCCCCCACCCACCTGGCCTGGTCGATGCGCAACCGCTCCCCCCTCATCCGGGTGCCGGACCGCCGGGGCGTGGGCACCCGCTGCGAGCTGCGCATGCCGGACCCCGCCTGCAACCCGTACCTGGCCTTCGCCGTGATGCTGGCTGCCGGCCTGGACGGCCTCCGCCGGGAGCTGCCGCCGCCGCCGCCGGTGAGCGGCAACGTCTACCGGATGAGCGCCCGGGAGCGGGCCCGCCTGAAGATCCGCAGCCTGCCCGCCAACCTGGGCGAGGCGGTGGACGTCCTGGAGAAGGACAAGGTCCTCCGGGAGGCCCTGGGCGAGCACATCTTCCAGCACTTCCTGGAGGCCAAGCGCCGGGAGTGGGCCGAGTACATCGCCGCCGTCCACCCCTGGGAGGTGGACCGCTACCTGGCCACCTACTGAAGCTGCGGGTCCACCGCCGCCCGGCGGGCGTGGAGGGCCAGCCCCTGCTCCAGGGCCAGGGCGAAGGAGCGGGGGTCGGCCCGGCCCGCCCGGGCGATATCCCAGGCCACCCCGTGCATGGGGCTGGTGCGCAGGATCCGGCCGCCCACGAAGAGGGTCCAGCCCGCCTCCCGTCCCTGGAGCTTCAGGGGAATGAAGGCCTGGTCGTGGTAGAGGGCCACCACCACGTCCCAGCGGCCCTCAAGCCCCTCGGCGAAGACCACGTCGGGGACGGCCGGGCCGGCGGTCTCGTAGCCCCACTCCGCCCGGGCCCGCTCCAGGGCCGGGCGGAGGCCCCGCCCCCCCCCCCCCCCCC
>CAYMFV010000360.1:0-3590 GCA_964389745.1 uncultured Planctomycetales bacterium
CGCCAGGTCCGAGCGAACCCCAGCGATGAGCTCCTGGACACGCAACTCGATCGGCTGCGAGAACGAGAACTTGACCCCCGGAACCGCACGATTGAGCGCCGAGTCCATCTTCTCGATGAGCTCCTCCTTGGTCGCGGCCCTGGTCCATCCCTGCTTGGGTTTGAGCATCACGAACACGTCGGAGATGTCCACCCCCATGGGGTCCGTGGCGATCTCGGCGCGGCCGGTCTTGGAAACCACGGTCGACACCTCGTCGGGAAACTCCCCAAGCAACGTCTTTTCGATCAGGGTGGTGTCCCGCGTGCCCTGCTCCAGGCCGACGGACGGAAGCCGCCACGCCTGGAGGGCGATCGATCCCTCGTCGAGGCGGGGGATGAACGCGGTGCCGAGGGACCCGAAGACCACGAGCGAGGCCGCGAGGAGCAGCCCCGCCCCGGCCACCACGACGACCGGGTGAGCCTGGGCACGGCGAAGAACCGGCCGGTAGAGGCGCTCGGCCCACCGCATCAGCCGGGTCTCCTTCGTCTCCCTGGCGGAGGCCAGGAAGAACGTGGCGAGAACCGGCGCAACCAGGAGGGCGATCAGCAACGAGCCGAGAAGCGCAAACGCCACCGTGAGAGCCATGGGACGAAACATCCGGCCCTCGACGCCCTGGAGCGTGACGATGGGAAGGTACACCATGATGATGATACCGACCGAGAATGCCACCGATCGTCCCACCTCCGCCGCGCCTTCCCGCACCGCCATCAGCGGGGAGAGCGCTTTGTCACTCTCCTCCAGCCGCCTGAGGATGTTCTCGATGATCACGATCGAGCCATCGACGAGCAGCCCGAAGTCGATCGCCCCGAGGCTCATGAGGTTGGCGGAGATGCCGAACCGGGACATGAGCACGAACGCGAAGAGCATCGAAAAGGGAATCGCCGCCGCGACGATCAGACCCGCGCGCACGTTCCCGAGAACCAGGATGACCACGAACACCCCCCCCCCGCGCCCCCCCCCTACGCCGCCCCCTTCCCCCCTCCTCCCCTCCCCCCCCCCCCTCCGCCCCCCCACCTCCGCCCCCCTCCCGCCCTGCCGCCTCCACTTCCTCTCCGCGCCGCTCCTCACCCCGCGCGCC
This sequence comes from uncultured Planctomycetales bacterium, assembly GCA_964389745.1. GTDB lineage: Bacteria > Planctomycetota > UBA1135 > UBA1135 > UBA1135 > CAYMFV01. The sequence continues at coordinate 1,118 of CAYMFV010000360.1, forward strand.
CCCCCCCGCCCCGGCGTCTCCCTGGAGCCGGACGGCGGCCGCCGCTTCTTCCTCCCCCGGGACCGGCAGGCCGAGGCCGCCGCCCGCCGGGCCTTCGCCCGGGCCGGGGGCCGCCTCCTCCGCCGGCCGGGCCTGCCCGAGGAAGGCCGGGACCCCGAGGACGTGCAGGTCGGCAGCGTCGCCGCCGGGGACCTGGACGGCCTGGTCCGGGCCCTCCTGGCCGCCGGCTGGCAGGTGGAGGCCGAGGGCCAGCGCCTGCGCCACCCGGGCAGCGCCCAGGTCTCGGTCCGCTCGGGGGTGGACTGGTTCGACCTGGAGGGCGGCGTCGACTTCGGCGGCGTGCGTCTGCCCCTGCCCGAGCTCCTGGCCGCCCTCCGCCGCCACGAGGACCGGGTCCTCCTCGGCGACGGCTCCGTGGGCCTCCTGCCCCGGGAGTGGCTCCGGCGCTGGGGTCTCCTGGCCAGCCTCGTGGAGGCCGGCCCGGGGCGGCAGGGCGATGCACCCCTTCGCCTCCAGCGGAATCGCCTCTGGGCCCTGGAGGCCCTGGCTGGCGACGGCGTCCGCCTGGCCTTCGACCCGAGCTGCCGGCGCCTCCGCCGCGCCCTGCGCCGGGGCCTCCACCCCCGCCCGGAGCCACCCCCCCCCTCCTTCCGGGGCGGTCTCCGCCCCTACCAGGAGCTCGGCCTGGGCTGGCTGCGCTTCCTGGAACAGGCCGGCCTGGGCGGCTGCCTGGCCGACGACATGGGTCTCGGCAAAACCGTCCAGGTCCTGGCCCACCTCCTGGCCCGCCGGGAGGACGGCCGCCGCCGTGGCCCCAGCCTGGTGGTGGTCCCCCGGAGCCTGGTCCACAACTGGCTCCAGGAGGCGGCCCGCTTCACCCCGGATCTCCGCTGCCTGGACTACACCGGCCCCGGCCGGGCGGCGCGCCGGCAGGAGCTGGCGGCGAGTGACCTGGCCCTGACCACCTACGGCACCCTGCGCCGGGACGTGGCGGTCCTCCGGGAGACCACCTTCGACCTGGTGGTCCTGGACGAGGCCCAGGCCATCAAGAACCCCTACAGCCAGACGGCCGCTGCCGCCCGGGCCCTCCGGGCCCGCTACCGGCTGGCCCTGAGCGGCACGCCGGTCGAGAACCACCTGGGCGAGCTCTGGAGCCTCTTCGAGTTCCTCAACCCGGGCATGCTCGGCCAGGCCCGGGTCTTCCGGGAGCTGCTCGGCGACGACCGCCACCGGCTCCCTCGTGCCGCCGACCAGGAGCGCCTGGGCGCGGCCCTCCGGCCCTTCTTCCTGCGCCGCACCAAGGAGCAGGTCCTCCCCGAGCTGCCACCGCGGACGGAGACCCTCCTCGAGTGCGAGCTCCGGGGCCGGCAGCGCGGGGACTACGAAGCCCTGCGCCGCCACTACCGCCAGGAGCTCGCCCCCCTCCTCGGCGCCGGCTGCCTCCCGGAAGGGGGGGGGCCGGGCATGGTGGTCCTCGAGGCCCTGCTCCGCCTGCGCCAGGCGGCCTGCCACCCCGGTCTCCTGGATCCCACCCGGCGGCACGAGTCCTCGGCCAAGCTCGACGTCCTCCTGGAGCACCTGCGCCGGCTGCGCCGGCGCGGCCACAAGGCCCTGGTCTTCTCCCAGTTCCGGACCTTCCTGGACATCGTCCGCCAGCGCCTGCGGGCCGAGGGACTGCCCCACGCCTGGCTGGACGGCACGGTCCACCGCCGGGCGGAGCCGGTGCGGCGCTTCCAGGAGGACCCCGACTGCTCCTTCTTCCTGGTCAGCCTCAAGGCCGGTGGCACCGGCCTCAACCTGACGGCGGCCGACTACGTCTTCCTCCTGGATCCCTGGTGGAACCCGGCCGCCGAGCGCCAGGCGGTGGACCGGGCCCACCGCATCGGCCAGCAACGCCCGGTCCTCGCCTACCGGCTGCTCTGCCGGGGCACCGTCGAGGAGAAGGTGCTCCTCCTCCAGGAGCGGAAGCGACAGCTCGCCGAGGCGCTCTTCGGGGCCCGCGGCAGCCTGCTCCGGGAGCTCACCCGGGACGACCTGGAGCTCCTTCTCTCGTGAGCGCCGGCAGGTAGGCCCGCTCGACGTACTCCCGGAGCATGCGCTCGGCGCCGAAGGCCGGCGGCACCGTCTCCAGAGCCCGGCGCACCCGGGCCAGCCAGCCCCGGGGCAGGCCCTGGCGGTTCCGGGCGTGGAAGAGGGGCAGCACCTCCTCCTCAAGGATGCGGTACAGGGCCTCGGCGTCGGCCCGGTCCCGGGCAGCCTCGCTCCTCGGGGGGGGGGAAGGCTCGGGCAGGAGCCAGCCGTTGCGCCCGTCCCAGGCCTCGGGCCACCAGCCGTCGGCCACCGAGAGGTTGAGGCCGCCGTTCAGGGCCGCCTTCATGCCGCTGGTGCCCGAGGCCTCGTGGGGGGGGCGCGGGGTGTTGAGCCAGACGTCGCAGCCCGCCACGAGGAAGCGGGCCAGGGCCATGTCGTAGTC
>CAYMFV010000361.1:0-3556 GCA_964389745.1 uncultured Planctomycetales bacterium
GGCGCAGTCTTCCTGGGGGTCCGCCGCGCCCCGGACGTACACCGGGAAGCTGAGGCTGGTCTCCTCGCCGCTGGCGTCGCTCACCTTCACCAGGAGGGTGTAGTCCCCCGGCGCCTGGGCCACGAACCGGGCCACGCCAGCGCCGCCCTGGAGAGCGGCGCTCTCGGCGGGGCCTTCGCTGATGGCCCAGGTGTACTCCAGGGCCTCCCCATCTTCGTCCTGGGCGGGGGCGTGGATGAGCACGGGCTCGCACACGCCGGTGAACTTGGACGGCTCGACAGTGAGATCGGTGATCACCGGCGGGTGGGAGAGGCCCAGCACCACGTCCAGGCCGCCGGTGCCCTCGTCGCCGCAGGGGAGGCGGAGGATGATCTCGGTGGTCTCGCCGGCGGCCACGGCGGCCTCCTGCTCGGCGGGCTGGCAGTCGGCGCTGGGGGCGCCGCGGGCGTCGAGGGGGGTGGCCACGGCGCGGTAGAGCCCGGGGCGCAGGGCCAGCAGAACGTCGCCGCCCCGCCGGGTCCCCTCCTGGCCGGGGACGGGCTGGGGGGCGGGGGTCACCAGCCGCCGCGCTACTCGGCTCCGGTCGCGGAAGACGTCGAGCCGGATGGCGGCCACGTCGTCCTCGGCGCCGGCCACCATGTGGGCGGTGAGCCGGCCGACGGAGGCCTCCGCGGCGGGATCATTCGGGGGCGACTCGCAGCCGGGGGTGCACAGTAGGGCGGCGAACAGCGCCACCGCCGGAGTGGTCCTGAGCAAAGCGTCGGTTCTCATATCGTCCTCCTCGAAAACAGGGTCCAAGGTCGCCACCCTTGGCGGCCTTCGATGAGGTGGGTACTGAGGCGAGGCGCCGGGTCTTTCTGGCGAGCTTTCTTTTTCTGGAAAGACGCGGCGGCCCCCAACAGTAATGAAGGGGTGCCGGCGCGTTGGCCGGCGGAGCCATCCATGCGGATCGCCTCACGGCCAGTGGACAGCCGGTGCTTCGCTACGCTATCTCCACCCTGGATCGTGGAGCGCGGGGGCGCGGTGAGATCGATGGCGGTCGCGGGGATCGGTGAGCGGCAGGTGGCCTGCGCGCTGCTCCTGGGGGGCTTCGCCGGCTGCGGCTCCGAGCCGGGGCCGCCGGACGCCGCCCTGACCCCGCCCGTCCAGGTGGAGCTCATCGCCGCCCGCGCCTGGGCTCGGGGCGCCAGCGGGGAGACGACCCTCTGGCTGGACGCCGCCGCGCCGCCGGCCCTGCGGCTGGCCCTCACCGATGATCGCCCCCTATCGGTTCGTCTCGACGGCGCCGATCCCGTCTCGCTGCCCATCCGTCGCCGGGAGCGCCGCGGCGAGGCCACGCTCTTGTTCTGCGGCCCTCCGTCCCGGCGCCTGCCGCCCGGGCCCATGACTCTGCGGGTGCTGGAGGGCTCGTCGATTATCGCGTCGCGGACCCTGGCCGCCTGGGCGGTGCGCTGGGGGGCGGCCCCCGACGCGGTGCCGGCGCTGGCCACGGTGCTGGCCCTGCAGGACGCCGGCCGGCACGAGGAGGCTCTGGCCCAGGTGGAGGCGGCGCGGGCGCGCTGGGCCCGCGAGGATCCGGAGGCCCACCTGTGGGGCGCGGTGGAGCGGGCCCGGGCGCTGCAGCGGAGCGGTCGCCGGGACGCGGCCATCGAGGCCTGGGTGGAGGCGGCGGAGGTCGCTCGGGGGGCCGGGGTGGACAGCGAGGTCTCCCGGCGCCTGCGGGCGGCGGCCTACGTGGCCTGGCGGGCGCGGAGGCTCCAGCGCGGGCTGGCCCTCCTGGATCGGGCCGACAAGGTGGACGCCGGGCTGGAGGATCCGGTGGGGCGGGCGCGCTCCCTGCGCCGCAGGGGGCAGATCCTGCTGGACTTGGGCCGGCATCGCGAGGCGGTGGCCGCCCTGGAGCGGGCGGCGACCCTGTCGTGGCGGTACGGGCAGGACGCCTCGGCGGGCTGGGCGCGCCAAGCCCAGGCCGAGGCCCTCATGGCCGGCGGTCGATACGCCGAGGCCCTCAGCGCCCTCGACGCCATCGCCCCCCGGTATCTCGGCCCCCCCGGGGCGGCCCTGGATGCGGAGCGGGCGACCTACGCCCTCAACCGCGGCTGGCTCCTGCTCAACGGCGTGGCCGCCGGCGCCTTCCCCCACGAGCTGGCCGAGCCGAGGCGCTTGCTCCGCCGCGCGGCCGGCTGGTTCCGCGAGCGGGGTGACCCGGTGGAGGCGGCCAACGCAGTGGCCAACCTGGCCTACGCCGCGCTCCTGGACGGAGATCGCAAAGGCGCTCGGGCTCATCTCGCCGAGCTGGCCAAGCTCGACCCCGAGGGGCTGGGCTTCCAGCGGCTCTTCGCCCGGCTGCTGCAGGGGGAGATGGCCCTGGCCGAAGGCCAGCTCGACGCCGCCCGCGTGGCCTTCGAGCAGGCCGCGGAGATGGCCGGGGAGGAGTCGGGGGCGCTGCCCTCGGATCTGCGCTGGCGGGCTTGGTACGGCCGCGCCCGGACCTTGCGGGCGGCCGGCTCGCCGGCGCCGGCCCTGGCCGCGCTGCGGGCGGCGCTGCGGGAGATCGAGGCCCTGGCCACGCGCACCGGGATCCAGGAGACGCGGGCGCCCTTCTACGCCGATCGGCGGGCTCCGGTGGAGGCGGCGGTGGCCCTGCTGGTGGAGCGGGGTGATCTGGCCGGGGCCTGGCAGGTCTTCGACGCGGCCGAGGCCCGGGTCCTGCGGGCCCTGGAGGCGGAGGCCCGGTTCCGCCGGCTCGGCGCGTCTCAGCGGGCGCGCTGGGACGCAGGCCGGCGGGCCTGGTTGCAGCGCCGGGACGCCTTCGAGGCGGATCGCCGCCAGGGCGGCCTGCTGCGCGGCCCGGCCCGGACGGCCTGGGCCACTCGGCGGACGGCGGAGCGAGCGGCCCTCGCCGCGGAGCTGGACGGGCTCTACGCCTGGCTGGACGAGGTCGCGCCCATCGCCACGGCCGAGGCGAGCCCGCCGGGGCTGGGCCTGGCCCCGGGGCAAGCGGTGGTCGCCTTCGGCCGCTCCGGCGACGCCTGGCGGGCGTTCCGCCGCGCGGCCGGGGGCCCGGTGGAGCACTGGCGGGGCGGGGCGGCGGAGATCCTGGAGCGGGCGACGGCGCTCCCCGCCGGGGTGAAGCACCTCTACGTCGTGGCGGGGGGGCTCCCCGGGGCGGCGGGCTTGACGCGGCGCCTGGCCCCCCAGATCGGGGTGAGCTTCGTGCCCTACGCCGGCTGGATCTCTCGGACCTCGGTGCCTACGCTGGGCGCTCCCCTGGTGATCGGCGATCCCGACGGCACCCTGCCCGGCGCCCGCGCCGAGGCGAAGGCGGTGGCCCGCCGGCTGGAGGGCGCGGCGGTCCTGTTGGGCGAGGCGGCCACCCGGGCGGCGGTCCTGGGGGCCTTGGCCACCGCCGGGCGGCTCCACTTCGCCGGCCACGGCATCCTCCGCCCGGGGGAGCCCTGGGCGGCTCACCTTCGCCTCGCCCGGGGGGAGACCCTGGCCCTGGTGGACGTGCTCACCGCCCGGCTGCAGGCGAGGCTGGTGGTGCTCAGCGGCT
>CAYMFV010000362.1:0-3553 GCA_964389745.1 uncultured Planctomycetales bacterium
CTCACGGGCCAGGCCTTCGGCGCCTGGGACGGGGGCATCGGCGGCTACGCCGAGGGCCTGCTCGGCGCCGACCTCCACCTCCCCGGCGGCTCCTTCCAGCCCTTCCTCCGCCTCCTCGCCGGGGGCGCCGGCGGCGGCGGGGTGGATCTCGGCTCCGGACTGATCTACGAGGGAGAGGCCGGGGTCCGCCTCGGCCTGGGCCGGGGCCTCGCCCTGGAGCTCGCCGGGGGCCGGGTCGAGGCCCGGACGGGTTCCTTCGGGGCGACCCTCGTCCGGGCCGCCCTGGTGGTGGACTTCGCCCTGCCCGTGGCGGATCCCGAAACCCCGGCTCCTTGACCGGCTCCAAACCCGTACTCCAGCCTGGAGGAGACGCAACCATGACCACCGACAGCAGCACCGAGGTCCTCTACACCGTCGAGAGCCGGCTCTCCCCCGAGGAGGCCCACGAGGCCCTCAAGGCCGCCGCCGCCGAGGAGAAGTTCGGCGTCCTGGCCGAGCTCGACATCCAGGCCACCCTGAACGGCAAGGGCTTCCCCTTCCCGAACCCGGTCCGGGTCCTGGAGGTCTGCTCGCCCGCCCACGCCCAGAAGGTGCTCCAGGCGAAGCTCGAGATCTCCACCGCCCTGCCCTGCCGCTTCGGCATCTTCCAGCGGGACGGCCGGACCTACGTCAGCACCATCCGGCCGACCCTGATGCTCGGGATGTTCGGCGCCCCGGAGCTCGCTGGCGTCGCCCGGGAGGTCGAGGAGGCGATGTTCCGGATGATGGAGAAGGCCCGGGGCTGATCAGGCGTACTGCTCGAGGAAGACGCCCCGCTCGCCCTGGCGGATCTTCTCCAGCGCTCCCTTCTGGATCTGCCGCACCCGCTCCAGGCTGATGGAGAGCTGCTGGCCCACCGCCGCGAGGGTCCGGGCGCCCCGGCCGTCGAGGCCGTAGCGCAGGCGCAGGACCGTCACCTCCCGGGGGCTCAAGGTCTCCAGGGCGGCGGCCAGGTGCCGGCGCAGCCGCTCCTCCTCGCCGGCGTCCCGGGGCAGCTCGGGCTCCCCACCGGCCTCCAGGAGGTCCAGCATCCGGCCGCCGTCCTCCTCGCCCCCGGTCACGGTCTGGTCCAGGGAGATGGTGAAGCGGTTGCCGCTCATGGCAGTGGCCACGAGCTCCACGGGGACGCCGGACTCCCGGCTGATGGCGTCCACGTCGTCGAGCCGGGTGCCCACCGTGGCGGCGGTGTCCCGGATCTTCTTCATCGCCTTCTGGATGTAGGCGGGGACCCGGACGGTCCGGCTCTGGTTGTAGATGGCGTTCAGGAAGGCCTGGTTCACCCAGTAGGTGGCGTAGGTCTTGAAGCGCACGCCCCGGGTGAAGTCGAAGTTCTCCACCGCCTTGAAGAGGCTGTAGTTGGCCTCCTGGACCATGTCCTCCACCGGCACCCCGGCGTTCCGGTAGCGCTCGAGCAGGCGGAAGACGATGTGGAGGTTGCGCTCCACCAGCTCGTTGCGGACCGCCAGGAACTCCTCCAGGCGCAGGTGGAGGCGGTGGTGGACGCAGGTCTCGCTGGTGCCCCGGGGGCACTCGAGGCAGGTGGCGATGTCCTCCTCGGCGCAGCCCGGGGCCCCGGCGCCGGGGCCGCTCCCGGGCCAGCGCTCGACCTCGGCCGGGGGCAGCCCGGCGGCCCGCCGGGCCTTCTTGAGGCGCCGCCAGAGGAGCTCGAGACCCATGCAGAAGCGCTGCTCCTCGGCCCGGTCCATCACCGGGATGCGCTGGACCTCGGCCCGATACCAGGCCAGGAGGTTGTTCCGAGCCCGGCCACCGGGCACCAGCCGGCGCCGGGGGAAGGTCGTCTCCACCCGGATGCCGTGGCGGTCCAGGCGGCGGACCAGCCGCCGGGCCGAGGTCTCGAAGTCCTCGGGGTCCAGGAGCCCGCAGAGCTCGTCGAAGTGGAGCACCTCCACTCCGGCAAGCTGCCGGGTGCCGCGGGAGAGCTGCTGGGGAGGAGCGGACATGGCCAGGGACCTGTTTCTACTGTTTGGAGGCTCCGTTGCAAGGGAAGTTTCGCACTAATCCGCTGCGTTTTTCCCCCCGCCCTCCTCCCGGCGCCGGAGCAGCTCCCGGAGCCGGGCCAGGAGCCGCCAGGCCTCGATGGGCGGCAGGCCGTCCAGGTCCAGCTCCCGGACCTCCTCCAGGAACTCCCGGCCGGCGGGATCCTCCTCCAGGAGGTCGAAGAGGCCGGGCTGGAGGACCGGCGGGGCGGCCGGCTGGCCGGCCAGGATGCGCCGGGAGAGGCCCTCCTCCTCCCGCTCCAGCCGGGCCAGGACCTCCCGGGCCCGGGCCAGGACCGGCCCCGGCACCCCGGCCAGGCGGGCCACGTGGATGCCGTAGGAGCGGTCGGTGCCCCCTTCCTCGATGCGGTGGAGGAAGACCACCTCCTCCCCCCACTCGCTCACCGCCACGTTGCAGTTCCGGGCCCGGGGCAGGCTGTCGGCCAGGTCGGTGAGCTGGTGGTAGTGGGTGGCGAAGAGGCAGCGGGCCCCGACCCGGTCGTGGACGTGCTCGCAGACCGCCCAGGCGATGGCCAGGCCGTCGAAGGTGCTGGTGCCCCGGCCCACCTCGTCCAGGAGCAGCAGGCTGCGCTCGCTGGCGTGGCGGAGGATGGCGGCGGTCTCCACCATCTCCACCATGAAGGTGCTGGCGCCCCGGCTGATGTCGTCGCCGCTGCCCAGCCGGGTGAAGATGCGGTCCACCAGGCCGATCCGGGCCGCCCGGGCCGGCACGAAGGAGCCCACCTGGGCCAGGAGGACGATCAGGGCGGTCTGCCGGAGCCAGGTGCTCTTGCCGCTCATGTTCGGCCCGGTCAGGACCACCAGCCGGGCATCGGCCCCGAGGCGGGCGCCGTTGGGCACGAAGGGCTCGCCCGCCAGCATGGCCTCCACCACCGGGTGCCGGCCGTCCTCGATCTCCAGGACCAGGCCCTCCGGGGGGGGGGCAGCGACGATCTCGGGGCGGACGTAGCCCCGCTCCACCGCCACCCGGGCCAGGGACAGGAGAGCATCCAGCTCGGCCACCGCCGCCGCCGTCGCCTGGACCCGGCCGGCCTCGGCCTCCGCCGCCTGGCGCAGCTCGCAGAACAGGGCGTACTCCAGGTCCTTGACCCGCTCCTCGGCTCCCAGGACCTTCGCCTCGTACTCCTTCAGCTCCGGCGTGATGTAGCGCTCGGCGTTCTTCAGGGTCTGCTTGCGCTGGTAGTCCGCCGGCACAGCGTCCCGGTGGGCGTGGGTGACCTCGATGTAGTAGCCGAAGACCCGGTTGAAGCCGACCTTGAGGGTGGGGATGCCGGTGCGCTGGATCTCCCGCTCCTGGAGCGCCGCCAGGTGCTCCTTGCCCCCCCGGGAGAGGGCCCGGAGCTCGTCCACCTCGGGGTGGAAGCCGTCCCGGATCAGCCCCCCCTCCTTGAGCGCCAGGGGGGGGGCATCCACGAGGGTCGCCCGGATGCGCCCGGAGAGCTCCGGGCACGGGTCCAGGGCCGCCGCCAGGCCCGCCAGGGCCGGGGCGCTGCAGC
>CAYMFV010000363.1:0-3523 GCA_964389745.1 uncultured Planctomycetales bacterium
CTGCAGCAGGGGGGGGGCGGCCAGGAGCAGGGCGGCGATCACCGGAGGATCGGCCCCTCCTCGCCGGCCGGCTCGGCGTCCTGGTGGCCGAAGCGCACCGTGACCCGCATCCCGGGCACCAGGCCGGGCGCAGGGTCGGGCAGCTCCAGGGTGCCCCGGTAGGCGTTCTCCGGCCGACCGGCGCTGGCCGGGTCCGGGAAGCGCTCCAGGCGCAGGCGGCCGACGAGAACCCGCCCGGGGGCGGCCACCGGCACGATCCGGGCGCCGGCGCCGCTGCGCAGGGTCGGCAGCCGGGACTCGGGCACGTCCACGGCCACGGCCAGGCGGTCCGGCCGGGCGACGATGGTGAAGATGTCCTGGCGCAGGGGCGCCCGGCCGCCGCGACGGTGGCGGGGGGGGGTACGGCCGGGGCGGTAGTCGTCCGGCGCGCCGTGGAGGAGGAGGCCGGCGACGGGGGCTCGGAGCTCCAGGTCTTCCCGGTCCTGCTGCAGGCGCTCCAGCCGTTCCTGGAGACGCTGCAGGGCGTCCTCCCTCCGCGCCAGACGACCCTCCCGCTGGCGGCGCTCGATCTCGTGGGTGCGGAGCAGGCGCTGCAGCTCGGCCTCCCGGTCCCGGACCGCCTCCTGCTTCAGCTCGGACTGGGTGCGGAGCTGGAAGTCGCTCTCGTAGGCCCGGCGGTCGGCGGCGATCCGGTTGCCCTCCCGGGTCAGGGCCAGGTTGCGGCGGGAGCGCTGGAGGACGATCTCCTCGGTGGCGTCCACCAGCTCGTCCTCCCGGTACATGGCCTCGAGCTGGGTGAGCTCGGCCTCCTGGTCCTCCTCGTGGGCCTTCGCCCGGGTCTCGGCCAGGCGGGCGCCGCGTTCCCAGAGAGGCAGCTCGTGCTCGTGCCAGCCCTGCAGGGCCCGCCGGGCCCGCTCGAGGGCAGCCTGGGCCTTCTCCCGAGCCAGCCCTGCGGCCTCCTCGGCGAGGGCCGCCCGGACGTGGGCCTCCTCGAGGTCGAGGTGGGCCTGCTGGAGCTCGAGCTCGACCTGGTGGATCTGCCGGTCCAGGGCCCGGGGGTCGAGGCGGGCCACCACCTGGCCCTCGAGGACATGGCTGCCGTGGGGAAGGACCTCCAGGAAGAGGAATTCCCCCTGGGCCTCCCGGGGCCAGAGGGCGAGGGTGACGGACTCCGCCGGCACCAGGGTGCCCGGGAGGGCCGGCTCCTCCGGGGGCTCCTCCTGGGCGGGGAGGGGGCCGGCGACGAGGAGCCCCAGGACCAGGGCTACGAGGCGGAGGACGGGGGAAGTCGGAGTGGATTCGAGACGCATGGCTCTTCGGGGGGGCCGCCGTGGGGTGGCCTCGGACCCGACCCTACGGGCGAGGGCGCCGGAGGTGGGAGGAGAAGGTGCTAACCTCGGGGGCAGAGAGGAGGAGTGGCATGTCTCGGAAACGGAGGTTCTGGATCATCTGCGCCGTCGTGGTCCTCGCGACGGCGGTGCTCATCGGCCCCCGTCTCCGGGGCAAGGGCCAGGTCCTGGCCGCTCTCTGGGGTGAGATCGCTGGCGGTGGCAACCACCCCGGCCAGGTGGTGCGCTGCGGCGTCCTCGCCATCCGGGCAGAGCACAACCTCGACGTCATCCAGCGGGCCGCCCACTACGTCGCCGTCCTGGGCATGCATACGGGCGCCTTCGTACACGTCGCCGAGGTCGCCGCCCGGGCGGAGTCGGAGTGCCCGCGCCTGGAGGACATCCTCGACCTGGCGGTCATGCGTACCTCGGAAACGGTCTGGGTCCTGGACCTGGCCGACCGGGCCTGCGAGCTCGACGACCCGGCCGCGGCCCAGGCCTGGCAGGACGAGTACGAGGCCCTGCGCGCCTCGGCCGAGTACCCGAGCGTCGACGCGGCCCTGGCGGCCTTCACCGGCGACCCCGGTCGCTGAGCTCAGCGCAGGAACCACCCCGCCCAGCTCCGGACTTCGCAGAAAGCGCGTCCGCTCGCCATGGCAGTGGCGCTATCAGGGCTAGGCCGGGTCGTTTCCCTCGTGGGCGAGCCCGGACATCCCCATCATCCCGAATCCAACAGGACTCTTGATGCGCAACCTCACACGCTTCTGTCTCGCCTGGATGCTGGTACTTGCTCTGGGGGGCACCTCTGCTGCCCAGTCGACCTGGTACGTCAACGTCAACAGCTCGAACCCGCCTCCTGGGACAGGGACACAGAGCGATCCCTACCACTCGATCCAGTACGCAATCGGCCAATCGAGCACCATTGCCGGCGATACGGTACTGGTCATGCCGGGTCGGTACCTGGAGAACCTGGACTACCTTGGCAAGGGCATCACGGTCGCCAGCATGTACGGCCATCTGGACACGATCATCGACGGAAGTGCCAGCTCGACTCCGGAGTCCTGTGTCAGGTTCGTGTCCGGGGAGGGGCGAACCGCGGTACTCGCCGGCTTCACGCTCACCGGAGGCACCGGTCATGACTGGACGGCCTACACTCTTGGCGGTGGGATCTACATCGAAGACGCCAGCCCGACGATCATGCGGAACCTCATCCGCGACAACGCGGCTGCATACGGCGGAGGGATCTGGTGCCGAGGATCGGGTCCCTCGGGCAAGGGATCGTTGATCGTGAACAACATCTTTGTCGGCAACACAGCGGGAGGTGTTCCTTCCCACGGCTATGGGGGGGCAATCTGTTGCGACGAAGATGTGCAATCCGAGATCTACCACAACACGATCTATGGCAACCAGGCCTCCATTGAGGGTGGCGGGATCTCCTTCCTTCGCTCGCGGAACCAGACCGTTGTCGAGAACAACATCATCTGGGCCAACACGGGTGGGCAGGTCAGCAAGAAGTACACGAGCAACCCAATCATCCAGAACAACGACATCGAAGGTGACCCGTCCCAGATGGACCTGGATCCGCTGTTCGTGGATCCGACAGCCGTCGACTTCCACCTGCGCTGGTCCTCGCCGTGCATTGACATGGCCTCGATCCTTGCGACGCCGACGACCGAGGACTGGGAAGGCGATCCCCGGCCGGGATCCATCGTGAAGCTCGGCTCGGTGCCGGACATTGGAGCGGACGAGTACGATTGGCACGTCTACTCGATCGCAGGCATCGTCTCCGGAGGTGCGGGCACGCTACGCCTGATCGGCGATCCAGCGGCCGCTGGCCCCTTCGTTCTCTACCTTGGCAACATCCAGGCAGGTGTTCGCGACAATCCACTCGGCACCCAGTATGGCGACCTGTGGCTGTATCCTCCATATGGCCCGATGGGGTTCTTCTCGGGCCTCAGTGCTGCCGGATTCGCCGACCTTCCTGGCACGATTCCGAGCAAGATCGCCCCGGGCACACGTCTGCCGGTGCAGGTGCTCATCGGTCCTTTGGGTCAGACTGGCACCTTCCTCAGCAACCTCTTGCTCCTGCTGGTCTGGTAGCTGGCCGGCCGGGCGGCCATGGGGACTGCATTGCCGACCCCGTGGCCGCCCGTTTCCCGTGCCAGTTGGGGCCTCCATCAGCGCAGGAACCACCC
>CAYMFV010000364.1:0-3515 GCA_964389745.1 uncultured Planctomycetales bacterium
GGCATGGACGTACCCGAGGCCCCCCTCCTCCGGGCACTGGAGGCCGACCTGGGCCTGGCCTCGGCCGGGAGGGGGGAATGAGCGAACCCGCCCTCTTCCTGCTGGGCCCCCGGGGTGCCGGCAAGAGCACCCTCGGGCGGCTCCTGGCCGAGCACTGGCGGTGGGCCTTCGTGGACGCCGACCGCCTCCTGGAGGAGCGGGCGGGCTGGCGCCTCCGGGACTGGTTGCCGGCGGACATGGCCGGCTTCCGGGAGGCCGAAGGTCGCCTCCTGGCCGAGGAGCTCCTGGGCCTCCGGGAGACGGTGGTGGCCCTGGGGGGCGGCATCGTCGAGGCGCCGGAGGCCCGCTCCCTCCTGGCCCGGTCCCGGCGCTGCCTGGCCCTGTACGCCGGGCCCGAGGAACTCCTCCGGCGCCAGGCCGAGGCACCCCGGCCCCCCCTGACCGGCCTCGCCCCGGCAGCGGAGGTGCGGGCGATCCTGGCCCGGCGACGGCCCCTCTACGGGGAGGCCGCCGGCGGCCGCTGGGTGGACACCGGCGGCACTTTGGAGGCGGCCCTGGAGCGGCTGGCCGCGGCGGCGGCGGCACTTCGGGAAACAACGGCGTGACGGAAGCGCCGCCGGGCGTAGGGAAGGGGGGAGGCGGAAGGGCCTCCCTTGCTAAGATCCAGCGTCGTGGGCATCGTCCTGGGAATCCTGATCCTGGTCTTCACCATCCAGGGTCAGGGTCCGCCCCCCTTGCCCGGCAAGCTGGCCCGGGATCCCGAGCTGGCCCCCGCCGTGATCCGGCAGCTCGCCGATCCGGATCCGGCCCGGCGCCAGGAGGCCTTCCAGACGATCCGCCCGCACCTGGCCGGGGAGCCGGTCGAGGAGCAGGCGACCTTCCTCCTCGCCTGTGGCCAGCGGCGCCTGGTGCCGGCCGACGTCCTGCGCCCGGAGTGGCAGCGCCTGGCCCGGGACTGGCCGGATCTGCGCCAGTGGCTGCGGCAGCGCCTGGCCGCGGGAGCCGAGGGGGGGGCGGCCCTGGGCGGCGTCCTCCAGGCAGTGGCCCTGCTCACCTGGCCGCCGGCCGAGCTGCCCGGCCTCGTCGAGGAGGTGGCCCGACACCTGGACGACGTGGGCACCGTGCACCACGCCCGGGAGGCCCTGCTGGAGATCACCGGCCATGACTTCCGCAACTGGGCGGCCTTCAACGCCTGGTGGAGCTCGGGGATGGCCGAGGCGGAGCCTCTGGCCTGGTGGCGGGACGCGGCCGCCACTCGCCGGAAGGAGATCGTGGAGCTGTGGACCCTGCGTCTCCGGAGCAACGACCCGGTGGCCATGTTCGACGCCCTGGCCTCCCAGGTCTTCGAGGTCCGGCGCATGGCCCTGGAGGCCCTGGGCACCCGTTTCCCGGCGGAGGCGGGGGAGGAGATCCTGGAGCAGGGCCGGCAGGCCCTCCTCCAGGCCCTGCAGCAGGAGAGGGACCCGGTACTGCGGCGCATGATCCTGGAGCTCGTGCCCCGTTTCTTCTCCGGCGAGGCGGCCCGAAACGTCCTGGATGCGGCCCTCCAGGCCGAGACGCGGGAGGAGCGTCTGGCGGCGGCCCGGGCACTGCAGCTCGTCCGGCCGCCCGCGGCCGCCCTCGGCAGCATCCTGGCCGCCCTGGAGACCGTCTATCCCCCGGAAGGGGAGCAACCGAACTGGGGTCCGGACCTGCGTACTGCTCTCTTCCGCTCGCTGGCGGAGGTGATGCAGCGCCAGCACCCCGAGGCGGATGGTGGCGTCGCCCAGGGTCTGGCCGCGGTGGTGACCCGGGCCCTGGAGATGGAGCACGACACGGACGTGCGCCGGGAGGTCTACATGGCCGCCGCCCGGCTGGACGGCCCCGAGTTCCAGGCGCGCCTGGTCGTCTTCGCCGGCGACGACGAACGACCCGACGACGACCGGGTGGGTGCCCTCGCCGCCTTGCGGGTGGTGCCCGTGCAGGAGGGGGAGCGGGATGCCCTCCTGGAGCTCCTCCACGGTCTCCTGGACCACCCCTCGGTAGACCTGCGCTACCAGGCCCTCCTCGTCCTGAAGCGCCTCAAGGATCCCCGGAGCGCCTCGGTGCTCGGTCGCCGGCTCGGGTTGGAGCAGGATCCGGGGCCTCTGAAGAAGATCCTCGAGGCCCTCCGGGAGATGCCCGGCGGCCAGGGGCTCGAACCTCTCCTCGCCCAGCCCGCGCCCGAGGGGCCCCAGCTCCAGTCCCTCTTCCTGGCGGCCCTCCGAGACCAGGTGGGGGCCGACGTTGGTCGCCTCAAGGTGGCCCTGGCGAACCTCCGGGCCCACGGGGACCGGGAGGTGGCGGTCAAGCTCCTGGAGGGCTTCCCGAAGGATGCCCTCGCCGGCGAGGAGGAGGCGGCCTGGTTCGACGAGGAGTACGTCCGGAACCTGGCCGCCTGGCTCCTGGGAGTGGAGCTGGACAACGGCCTGGCGGTCCGGGCCGAGGATGCGGTGGGGCGTCTGCGTGCCCTCCGCAAGGCTGCGCTCCAGGAGCCGGAGTGGCCTCGCCTCGAGGCTCTGCTCCTGGCCCGCCTGGGCCGTCACGGGGAGGCGCTCCCCGCGTGGCGGCGGGTCCTGGAGCTGCAGCCCCCGGAGCAGGCCTGGCCGGCCCGCCTGGAGGCCGCCCGGGCGGCCCTGGCCGCCGGGCTGCGCCAGGAAGGGCTGGCCTTCCTGGCCGCCGGTGACGGGCCTCCCGAGGAGCTGGGACCGGAGGTCGAGGAGGTCCGACGAGCCCTCGAGGCCCTGCCGCCGCCGCCGGCGGTCGAGGAGGAGGTGCCGCCTGCGCCGGCCCCTGGAGAAGGCGGCGAGGCGACCGGCAGCGGGCCGGGAGGCCCTTGCATCCCCCCCGGCTGGCGCTAGAATCCCTCCCTGCACGACGCGGGGTGGAGCAGCTGGCAGCTCGTCGGGCTCATAACCCGGAGGTCGCAGGTTCGAATCCTGCCCCCGCTACCAGTCATCCGAGGCAGCCGCACCTGGTGTGGCTGCCTCGGCTTCATCTTGGCCACGAGGAGACCGTCGCCTCCCGGAAGCCGTGGCGCAAGGGTGCCTCGGGGGCGGCCTCGTCGAGGAGGATGCGGTCCCCGGCGAGGCGGATGCCCAGGGAGCGCCAGATTCCGTCCAGGTCCACTGTCGCCGGCTCGCTCCGCCAGGCGTCGTGCAGGTCGGTGAAGACGGTGCTTCCGCTGGCCCGGTCCGCCGCCGCCAGGACCTCGGCCACAGGGCGGGTCACGGCCATGCTCCAGCCCCGGGCCCGGAAGGCGGCGAGGACATGGCCCAGGTGGCGTCGGCCTTGGCTCTGGCGTCGGATCTCCAGGTCGGCGACGAACCAGTAGAGGGCGCCCCCCCAGTAGGTCCGGCCCCAGCTCCGGGTGTGGTCCAGACCCCGGTCGCCGGGGCCCGGCTGACCCAGGGGCAGGCCCCGGACCAGGCGCTGCCAGAAGACCTCCTCGGCAAGGCCGCCGCCGGCGTGGCGGACCAGGGACTCCAGGTAGGTGG
>CAYMFV010000365.1:0-3507 GCA_964389745.1 uncultured Planctomycetales bacterium
GGGCACGGTGGTGGGTAACGCCCACCGGGGGCAACCCCAGGGAAAGTGCCACAGAGAACAGACCGCCTACGTCCTCCCGGTCCGCCGGGAGGGCCGGCAAGGGTGAAACGGCGAGGTAAGAGCTCACCGCACGCCTGGTGACAGGCGTGGCACGGCAAACCCCACCGGGAGAAAGTCCGAATAGGGAGGGATGGCGTGGCCCGCGCTGCTCGACCTCCGGGTAGGACGTTCGAGGCCGGCGGCGACGTCGGTCCCAGAGGAATGGTCGCTGCTCCCCGGCTCGTCCGGGGAGATACAGAACCCGGCTTAGAGGGTGGCGCTCCGCCCCCTTGCCCACGGCCGGGAAGCCGGTTCCGGGGGTGGGACCTGCCATCCTGGCAGACCCCAGATGTTGTCGGGGTGGACCCCGGCGCCCCCAAGAAGTTGCGGATTTTGCTGTCCGTGGCCTTGTCAATCCCTCCTTTCCCGGGTAGAAGTGGAGCCTAGATGGAGTTTGTCTGGGTCGTCCCCCGGGGCAAGATCCTGCCCTCCGCCGGCCTCCACGGTTTCCTGCCCCTGGAGCCCGGAGAGCTGGAGGCCCACTACCTGGCTCCGGCCCGGACAGAGGGCTTCTTCGTCGAACGCCGCTACGCCGAGGTCCACCCGGAGTTCAAGCAGACCATCCCCTACGTCGTGGTGACCCAGGGCTCCCGGGTCCTCTGCCTGACCCGTCTCGACACCCAGGGGGAGCGCCGGCTCCACGGCCGCCGGAGCATCGGCGTCGGCGGTCACGTGAACCCTTGCGACACCGAGGGACCTGCCCCGGACCTGCTCCAGAACGCCTGCCTCCGGGAGCTTCACGAGGAGCTCCTCCTCCCCGGGGATCTGGATCCGGGGCAGCTGCAGCCTCTCGGGCTGCTCAACGACGACACCACCGAGGTGGGCGCCGTCCACCTCGGCCTGGTCTTCCGGCTGGATGCCACCCGCCTGACGGTGGCGATCCGGGAGACCGAGGCCATGACCGGCAGACTCGAGGAGCTGGACACCCTGCTGGCCCTGGCCGAAGGGCCGGAGCCGCCCTTCGAGACCTGGTCCACCCTCCTCCTCCGCTCGGGGGCCCTGGCCCAGGGGCCCGCCACCGCCTCGGCTCGACTCCTTCCGACCTCCTCCTCGATTCCCGAATGACAAGCCCATGGTGAAGCGCGCGACGCACGACAACAACGGCAGGGAGCACCTCGTCGAGATCGTCACTCGCCTGCGGGAGGCGCAGTCCGCCCCCCACGTCCGCCTCGCCTTCAAGGACGGCCGCGTCTACGACGGCGCCATCACCTTCGTGGAGCGCCTGGGCACCGGCCGGCTCATCAACGTCGACACCGAGCTGTCGATCCAGTTCAGCGTCTACGACCTGGCCGAGGTCAGCTACGAGCTGGCGCCGGTCTCTCAGCCCTCGGCCTGACCGGTGTAGCAGTTGGCTCGGCCGCCACGGACCAGGCCATAGAGGGCCAGTCCGAGTGTGGTGGCCGCTTCCACCGCCAGGGATGTCGGGGCGCCGGCCCCGGCGAGAACCGCGACGCCACCGAGCACGGCCTTCTGGACGATCTCGAAGGAGATCCGACCGCTCACCAGCAGGGCGCAGGCCTCCTCCAGGGGGTAGCCACCCACCCGCAGACGTGCTCCCAGGACCTTGTCGACAGCGTTGTGCCGGCCCACGTCCTCGGCCACGTCGGCGGAGCCGCCCGCCAGGGGCAGGAGAGCCGCCGCGTGGACGCCGGCGGTGCGGGCGTGGACGTCCTGGGCCCGGGCCATGGCCGCGAAGGCCTCCTCCAGCCAGGCCAGGGAGGGCCGGGATGCCGGTGGCGCCGGCACGGCCTGCTCCCGGAGGTCCTCCACCCGGGCGGCGCCGCACAGCCCGCAGGAGGCGTTGACCACGCCGAAGCGCCGGGCCCGGGGATCGAAGGGCACGCCGGGAGCAAGGACGGCGTTCCAGACGCGTCCCTCCTCCTCTGCCCCCCCCCGGCAGGCTTCCACACCGGCCAGGTCCCCGGAAGCGGCGATCACCCGTTCGGCGGCCAGGAAGCCGGCCACGAGATCACCCTCCCGGCCCGGAGTACAGAGGAGCACCGCCACGGGCTGTCCGTGAATGCGAATCTCGAGGAGTTCCTCGACCGCCAGCCAGTCCACACCATGGTCCGTCCGGGTCCGGGACAGGACCTGGCGGTGGACTCGCTTCCAGGCCGCCATGCGGCGGGCGCTGACCGGCGCCGCCGATCAGCGGAGGAAGGTGGCGTAGTCCGCCTCGTCGAAGCCGAGAATGGCCTTCTCGCCTCGCGCCAGGAGGGGCCGGCGGATCATGTCCGGGTTCTCCCGGAGAAGATCCACCACCTCCTTCTTGGTCTTGAAGGTGGCGTTGGCCACGTCGAGCTCCTTGTAGGCCTTGGCCCTGGCGTTGAAGGCGCTCTTGGGATCGGTGGCGTCCACCGCCTTCTCCAGGAGCTTCTTCGCGGGCGGGGTCTTGAGGATGTCCACAGCCTGGTAGGGAATGCCCTTCTTGTCGAGGTAGGCCAGGGCCTTCTGACAAGTCTTGCAGCCCGACTTGACGTAGAGCTTGATGCCGCTCATTGCGTTTCTCGGCTTCGTTTCCTGCTGTCTCCGGTGCGTCCGGGTCACCGGCCGGTTCCGCGGCCCGATGGCCGCTCCAGGGGGCCCGTGCACCCAGGAAAGGTGGGCATTCTAACGCCAGATGGCCCCGAGGCCAAGCCCCCTCCAAGGGCCCCCCAGGGGCCCCTCCTGTCGAGAACGGCTTTCCCTGCCTGGCAGCGTCACGTCTCCCTCAGGTCCCGGGGCCGTCGGACGGCCCGAGATCCTGGAGCAGGCGTACCAGGTTGGCGGCGAAGGTGCTGCGCGGCACCACCTCCAGGCCCATGCGCCGGGCACCATGGATCAGGTCCCGGCGGAGGTGGGAACAGTAGGCCAGGATGGGCAGGCCCCGGCTGGCCGGATCCCGGCGCAGCCGCTGCAGCAGGGTCAGGGCCGCAATGCGCTCGCACTCCAGGTCCACCACCAGCCCGGCCCCGGGCTCCGCCAGGAGCTGCTCGAGAACCGGGCGCTCCCAGTCCGGCTGCCGTGGCTCCCGCCCCAGGGCGAGCAGGGTCCCCTTCACCTTGTCCCAGAAGAAGGGCTCGGAGATGAGGACGTGAACGAGGCGCGCTTCGTGCGGGGCGTCCGTCAAGGTGCCGGCGGGCGGGACGGGGCGGGAGAAGCGATCTCTATACAATCACTTCCTCCATGGCTGTTCAAACCCCCGCGGACGAAAATGGCTCCTCCCCCGGCCTCCCCGAGTACCCGCCGGCCTGCCACTTCCTCGGCGGCGAATGGGTCGAGGCCGCCAGCGGCGCCACCTCCCCCACCCTGGATCCCGCCACCGAGGAGCCCCACGGCGCCATCGCCGCCGGGGACGAACGGGACGTGGACCGGGCCGTCGCGGCGGCGAGTGCGGCCTTCCAGGACCCCGCCCCCCCCCCCCCCCCC
>CAYMFV010000366.1:0-3504 GCA_964389745.1 uncultured Planctomycetales bacterium
AGGAGGGGGACTGACCCCTTCCTCGGCCGCCGGCGCTGGACTGGCGTCCGGGATGTGACCATGACGGTGCCTCCCGGACGCCCTCGGTTCTCCACGAGGCAGGCGGTGTACGAATCCCCATTCTTGGAATCCTGCTGCCCTCGCCCGCGGGCGGGAGGGAACCGCGGACGGCTGGTGAATCTCCCTGGACTCTCTGGTCGGGACCTCCCAGGCTTGTCCCTGCAAGCGCGGGCCTCGACCGGGGGCCCCTTGCCGGGGATCCAGCCATGAACACGAGGAGGACCTTCCTTCTGGCCTCTGGGGCTGGTCTTGCTCTTCGGGACAGCCTTCGTCCCGAACCACATTGGTCACGCCAGGGGGCGCGTGGCAACCACGCCCCGGGCACTCTCTGGCCGGGGCTGTCAGCTCGTGTACACGGCGTCTCCCTTGCACGTGGAGTGCCGTGTGTACAACTGCACTTCGGATTGTGCCATCACGGCCAGGCATGGGCGAGCCAGGCAGCACCACGAAGTGCGAAGCGCGCTGCAAGGACAATTCCTGCTCCGGGTCCTGCTTCTACTGCACGCTCTGGTCGGCGGGACCTTGGAATGCCTGTACCTGTTACACCGGTGATAAGGACGAGGAGGACATCGTGATCATTGTCTCTCTTGCCTTGCTGTTCCCCTGCCCCGTGGTCCAGCATCAGGGGCCTTGGGACTTCCTGGGCCAGCCTGCCCGCATCGACAAGGAGCCGGTGGTGCTCATCCACCGGGTTCCGCTGACCTCCGTGGAACTGCCCCTGCGCTGGTTCTCCGTCGAGCAGTGGGAACTGGACGGAACACCGGAGCAACCGGAACCGGGACGCATGCTCCTTCCGGCCAGGAAGCTCGCGGACAACGTGCTGGTCATGGCCCAGGGGGCGGTGGACGCCCTCCTGGCCGGGCTCCCGCCCCTGGCCGCGCCGGTGGCCACCCGCATCCCGCCGGACCCCCGGCTCGTGGTGGGCTGGGAGCGGGGCAGCACCCTGGTGAGCGTCCAGTCCGGGAGCACCACCGTCGGCTCACCCCGGGCCCGGGAGCGGGGCCTGGTCCGCTATCCGCCCGTGGGGATCCTGGAGGAGGACGGGCGGGGCGGGCTCGTGGAACGCCGCAACCGGGAACTGGACGAGCCGCCGGCCTGGTGGACCTGCCACGTGTACCTCCTCGCCCGGGACCCGGGGCCGGAGTGGTACCTGGAGGACCAGGACACGAGCCAGGCCACCGTCGGCGCCCTCCGGGTCGAGCACGACGCCGCGGGCGACCGGGGCATCTTCCGGGCCTGGGAGGACGGCCGGCCGGGGCCGGCCTGGCTGTGCGTGGGCCGGAGCCAGGACGGCCAGCGCCTCTGGTTCTGGTTCGAGGAAGGGGACTGAGGGGGACGGAGCGTCTTCCGCGTTAGACTGGGCGTTCGGGATGCGGCCATGACGGTGCTCCCCGGACGCCCGTGGCATCTCGCGGGCCCGCTGCTCCTGGCGGCCTGCGGCGGGGGCGGAGCCATGGGGGGGGGATGGCGCCGTCGGCTGCGCCGGCGACGAGCATGGCGGAGGATGCATTCACCCGGGAACGGCTGGCCATGGTGGAGGGGCAGCTCCGGGCTCGGGGCATCACCGACCCCCGGGTCCTGGCGGCCATGGCCCGGGTCCCCCGGCACCGTTTCGTGCCCGAGGAGCAACGGCCCTGGGCCTACGGGGACCATCCGCTGCCCATCGGGCAGGGCCAGACCATCTCCCAGCCCTACATCGTCGCCTTCATGACCGAGGCCGCCGGCGTGGAGCCCGGCGAGCGCGTCCTGGAGGTGGGGACCGGCTGCGGCTACCAGGCGGCGGTCCTGGCCGAGCTCGGGGCCGAGGTGTACACCATCGAGATCGTCCCCGATCTGGCCCGGGCGGCCGCGACCCGCCTCCGGGAGCTCGGCTACGAGGAGGTCCGCACCCGGATCGGCGACGGCTGGCAGGGCTGGCCGGAGGCGGCGCCCTTCGACGCCATCCTGGTCACCGCCGCCCCCCCCCGGGTGCCGCCGCCCCTCCTGGAGCAGCTCGCCCCGGGCGGCCGCCTGGTCATCCCGGTGGGGGAGGAGTGGCAGGAGCTGCGCCGGGTCGTGCGCCTGGCCGACGGTTCCCTGGCCGAGGAGAGCCTGCTGCCGGTGCGCTTCGTGCCCCTCACCGGCCCGGGCGTCCAGGGGGGGGGCAAGTGAGGCACCGGGTCAGCGCAGCCCCAGCTCCTTCAAGAGCCGGTTCAGGTAGGGACGGCTGATGCCCAGGCGCGCCGCCGCCCGGGACTGGTTGCCCCCGGCGGCAGCCAGGGCCTCCGCCAGGTAGCGGCGGCGGAAGTCCCGCTCGGCCTCCTCCAGGGAGCCGCCCGCCGGCCCGGCGCCGCCCCCGGCCTCGCCGCCGGGGAGGAGATCCCCGGCCCGGAGGGGGCCGTCGCCGGCCAGGACCAGGGCCCGCTGGAGGGCGTTCGCCAGCTCCCGGACATTGCCCGGCCAGTCGTGGGCCTGGAGGGCGGCCAGGGTCTCCGCCGGCAGCTCCGGCACCGGCCGGCCGGCCCGGGCGGCGTGGCGGGCCAGGAAGAAGCGGACCAGTTCGGGGATGTCCCCCCGGTGTTCCCGGAGGGGGGGGAGGCGGAGGCGGAGCACCGCCAGCCGCCAGTAGAGGTCCTCCCGGAAGCGCCCGGCCCGGACCGCCGCCTCCAGGTCCCGGTTGGTGGCGGCGAGGATGCGCACGTCCACCCGCCGGGGCCGGGGGTCGCCCAGGCGCTCGAACTCCCCGGACTGGACGAAGCGGAGCAGCCGGGGCTGGAGGGCCGGGGGCAGCTCCCCGACCTCGTCCAGGAAGAGGGTGCCGCCGGCAGCCACCTCCACCCGCCCGAGCTTGCGCCGCTCGGCGCCGGTGAAGGCGCCCCGCTCGTGGCCGAAGAGGTCGCTGGCCACCAGGGTCTCGGCCAGGCCGGCGCAGTCCACGTGGACGAAGGGGCCGTCGGCCCGGGCCGAGTGCTCGTGGATCCACCAGGCCAGCACCTCCTTGCCGGTGCCGCTCTGCCCCTCGAGGAGCACCGTGGCGTCCGGGTGGGCCGCCGCCTTCCGGGCCGTCTCCAGGAGTCGGGCCATGGCCGGGTCGCCGCCGGTGACCAGACGCCGCCGCCGGCGCCGGTCCTCCCGGAGGAGGGCGGTCTCCGCCTCCCGCTTGCCGCGCTGCAGGGCGCGCTCCACGACCAGCTCCAGGTGCTCGGGGTTGCCGGGCTTGACCAGGAAGTCCTCGGCGCCCTGGCGCATGGCCGCCACCGCCCGCTCGATGCTGCCGTGGGCGGTGAGGAGGATCACCGGCGGGTGTCCCTCCGGGAGCCGGCGCAGCACCTCCAGGCCGTCCAGGTCCGGCAGGCGCAGGTCCAGGAGGACGACGTCCACGCCGCCGGCGGCCACCGCCGCCAGGGCGCCCCGGCCGTCGGCGGCCTCGGTGACCGCGTAGCCCGCGGCCCGGAAGCGGGCGCC
>CAYMFV010000367.1:0-3491 GCA_964389745.1 uncultured Planctomycetales bacterium
CCGCACCCCGGGCGGCGAAGGGCACCCGCCGGGCGTGCAGGACCCGGACCACCGCCACCGCCTCCTCCCGGGTGCCGGGCAGGACCACCGCCTGGGGCCGGCAGCGGAACAGGGTCAGGGCGTCGGATTCCCAGGCCAGGAGGGAGGCCGGATCGTCGTGCACGTGGGCCCGGCCCACCACCCGGCGGAGCTCCCGGACCAGGCTCCGGCTCATTCCTCCTCCCCGAGACGGATGCGGGGCAGCCAGCGTGGCGTCCGTTCCCGGTAGCTGCGCCAGGCGTTGCCGAAGGTGACCTCGTTGTCCCGTTCCTCGAAGGGCGTGGCCAGGAGGATCCACAGGGCAGTGCCGGCGACCAGGAGCAGCCGGTCCAGGGTGCCCTCCGGCGTGCCCAGGAGGAAGAGGAGGAGGCCGGCGTTGATCGGCTGGCGGAGCCAGCGGTAGGGGGGCAGGGCCACGAGCTCCTCGGGGGGGGGCTGCCGGCCGCTGCGCAGGGCGGCGAGATGGGGCAGGCCGATGAGGGAGCCGCCGCCGACCACCCCGGCGCCCCAGGCGGCCAGGAGCAGGCCGACGACCTGGAGGACCCGGGAGGCCAGGAGGAGCAGGCCCGCATGGTCCCACAGGGCCGGGCCGCAGGGCTGCCAGGCCAGGGCCAGCAGACCCAGGAGGAGGCTGGACTGGAGGACGAAGAGGGGCCGCTCGCCAGCAGGTCCCAGGGGCCGGTTCAGGAAGCGCCGGCCGAAGCCCCGGGCCAGGAGGGAGTGGGGCAGGATGAAGAGCAGCAGGAGCAGGATGTCCTGGACCAGGGCCCCGGCCCGGAAGGGGGGGGGAGGGTGCATGGGTGCGCCCAGGAAGAGGCGCGCCCAGCCGGCCATGGCGGCCACCGCCAGGGGCACCCCGAGGGCCAGGAGCAGGGCGGCCCAGGGCCGGGCGGCCTCGGCGGGGTCGAAGAGCTCCCTGGGGTCCGGCTCCTCGGGCGCCGGCTCCACCGGGCGCAGGGCCCGGGCGTCTCGGGGCCTGCCGGCGCTCATCCTTCCCCCCCTCTGGGAGCTTCCGGCCGGCCATCGGGCAGGGGCAGGACGAGGATGGCCCTGGGTTGCTCGGGACAGCGCATCTCGCACAGGCCGCAGCCGGTGCAGTCGGCGGCCTCGACCCGGGGCCGGCCACCGTCCAGGAGGATGGCCTTGGGCAGCGTCGGGCAGACGTCGTGGCAGACCTGGCAGTCGCTGCCCTCCCAGGCGCTGCAGTCCCGGCGGTGCACCACAGCCAGGCCGATGCGCACCTCGGCGGCCTCGTGCAGGGGGCGCAGGGCGCCGGTGGTGCAGGCGTGGGTGCAGTCCAGACCCGTGCACAGGACGCAGGCCCGGAGGGGAGGCAGGAGCACCGGCGTGCCGGCGTCCGAGTACCCCTCGGGCACCCGCACCAGGCACTGGGCGGGACAGGCGGCGATGCAGTCGTCGCAGCGGCTGCAGGCTTCCAGGAAGGCGGCCTCGGCCAGGGCCCCGGGGGGCCGCAGGCGCCGGGCCAGGGCGTCGCCCGGGCCGGGGGGCCGCCCCCGGGCGGCGTCCACCGTCTCCACCAGGGTCCGGGCCAGACTGCGCAGGCCCTGGCGGAAGAAGGCACGCCGGTCCAGGGGCGGCTCGGCCATGGCGGCTGCCGCTCAGCGAGCGCGGCTGATCGTCTTGGCTTGGAGGAAGAGGAGCAGGTAGTCCCGGCCGCCGGCCTTGGAATCGGTGCCCGACATGTTGAAGCCACCGAAGGGGTGGCCGCCCACGAGGGCGCCGGTGCACTTGCGATTGATGTAGAGGTTGCCCGCGAAGAGCTCCTTCCTGGCCCGGGCGATCCGCTCCTCGTCGCGCCCGAAGTAGGAGCCCGTCAGCCCGTAGATGCTGTCGTTGGCGGCCTCGAGGCCCTCCTCGAAGGAGGCCACCCTGGTGACCGCCAGGACCGGGGCGAAGATCTCCTCCCGGAAGAGGCGGTGATGGCGCTGGATGCCGGTGAAGACGGTGGGCTGGAGGAAGTAGCCCTCGCCCTCGACCCGGGCGCCGCCGGCCACCAGCTCGCCCTCGCCCTTGCCGATCTCGATGTACTCCATGGCCTTGTCCAGGGCCGCTTGGTTGACCATCGGCCCGAGCCAGTTCTCGGGGTCCTCGGGATGGCCGATGCTGGTCTTCTCGACCAGGGGCAGGAGCTTCTCCAGCAGGCGGTCGTGGATCTTCTCGTGGAGGATGAGGCGGGAGCAGGCGGAGCACTTCTGGCCCTGGTAGCCGAAGGCGGAGGCGTAGGCCTTGCGGGCGGCGTCCTCCAGGTCGGCGTCCTCGTCGACGAAGATGAAGTCCTTGCCGCCCATCTCGGCCACCACCCGCTTCAACCAGATCTGGCCCTCCTGGAACCGGGCGGCCTTCTCGTAGATGCTCCGTCCGACCTCGGCGGAGCCGGTGAAGGAGATGAAACGGATCATCGGGTGCTCCACCAGGGTGTTGCCCACCTCGCTGCCCGAGCCGGGCACGAACTGGAGGACGCCCGGCGGCACGCCGGCCTCCCGCATCAGGTCCACGAACATGCTGGCGATGCCCGGGCTGTCGCTGGCCGGCTTCAGCACCACGGTGTTGCCGGTGACCAGGGCCGCCGTGGTCATGCCGGCCAGGATGGCCAGGGGGAAGTTCCAGGGCGGGATGATGACGCCGACGCCCAGGGGGATGTAGCAGAGCTCGTTGTCCTCGCCGGGCACCGCAGTCAACGGCTGCTTGCGGCCGTAGCGCAGGGCCTCACGGGCGTAGAACTCCAGGAAGTCGATGGCCTCGGCGGTGTCGGCATCGGCCTCTACCCAGTTCTTGCCGACCTCGTAGACCATCATGGCCGAGAACTCGTGCTTGTGCAGGCGCAGGGCCCGGGCCGCCCGGAAGAGCAGATCGGCCCGCTCCTCGGGGGTCTTCGCGGCCCAGGCGGGGAAGGCCCTGTGGGCGCCGGCGATGGCCCGCACGGCATCCTCCCGGCTGGCCTTGGCGGAGTTCGCCACCACCCGGCTGGTGCGGCCCGGGTCGAGGGACTCGAAGGTGCCGGAGCCCCCTTCCCCCTCCTCGCCGTCGACCCACAGGCGCACGACCAGGGGCAGGCGTTTCTCGATCTTCTCCAGGGCGGCGCGGAAGGCCTGGACGTTCTCCTCCTTGGAGAAGTCGGTCAGGGGTTCGTTGCGGAAGGGCGTGATCTCGGGAGTGGTCTGCAGCATGGCTTTCACGCGGAAACCGGCGCGGCGGCCGGCAGCGGGTGTTCGCGGAGGTGTCGGTCGAGGTCCCGGGCGGAGCGCTCGGCATGGGCCCGGTTGCGCTCGGGCCGGGGCAGGCGCCGGGGAAGGGGCGGGAGGAGGCCGAACTCGGCCTTCATGGGCTGGAAGCCGTCGGCCGGGGCCCCGGCCACGTGGGCGGCCAGAGTACCCAGGAGGGTGGTCTCGGGCAGGCGCTCCGGCTCCAGGCCCAGGGCCCGGCGCAGGGCG
>CAYMFV010000368.1:0-3490 GCA_964389745.1 uncultured Planctomycetales bacterium
TTGCACCCCGAGGATCTCTACGGCACCTTCCACATCCCCCACGCCGGCGAGGCCGGGAACCCCGGCGTCGAGAACCGGCTGGTGGGCGGCCCCTGGCCCCAGGGCGGCTGGGCCTACGGTCCCGGCAACCGTCTCGGCCGGGCCCGCTTCGGCAGCGCCACCGCCGCCTGGTACCGGGAGGAGGTGGAGTTCCCCTTCTTCGAGCACCACCTCCGGGGGGGGAAGGACCCGGAGCTGGCCGAGGCCACCGTCTTCGAGACCGGCCGCAACCGCTGGCGCCGCTTCACTGCCTGGCCGCCGGCGGCGCGGCGGGAGCGGCACCTGTACCTGCTTCCCGGGGGCGAGCTCGGCTGGCAGCCTCCGGGGCAGGATGGCGGCGCCAGCAGCTTCCCCAGCGACCCGGCCCGGCCGGTGCCCTACACCCGGACGGTGGCCACGGGCATGGTCCGGGAGTACATGACCGAGGACCAGGCCTTCTGCCTGGAGCGGGAGGACGTGCTGTCCTTCACCACCGGTCCCCTGGAGGAGGATCTGACCCTGGCCGGTCCTCTCCGGGCGGAGCTCACGGTCTCGACGACCGGCACCGACGCCGACTGGGTGGTCAAGGTGGTGGACGTCTTCCCAGAGGAGGGGGAGGATCCCGGCTACCACATGCTGGTGCGCAGCGAGGTCTTCCGGGGCCGCTACCGGAACTCCTACAGCCGGCCTGAGCCCTTCGCTCCCGGGGAACCGACCCCGGTGGTGGTTCCCCTGCAGGACGTCCTGCACACCTTCCGGCGCGGGCACCGCCTGCAGGTCCAGATCCAGAGCACCTGGTTCCCCCTGGTGGACCGGAACCCCCAGATCTTCGTGGCGAGCATCTACGCCGCCCGGCCGGAGGACTTCCGGGCCGCCGAGCACCGGGTCTGGCACGAGGCCGGTCACCTCTCGGCCCTGGTGGTGCCGGTGCTGTCCGGGGCCGGCGACTGAGAAAGGGGCTCTGGCGCCCCGGGGGCGCACGGTTTAGGGAAAAGGAACGCGGCCCTCCACTGGGGAGGGCGGGCGGCCATGAGCCAAGGTTCCCTGGACGAGATCGACCGGCGGATCCTCCGCCTGCTCCAGGAGGACGCCCGCTGCTCCAACAAGGAGCTCGCAGCCCGGGTCGGCCTGGCTCCCTCGAGCTGCCTGGAGCGTGTCCGCCGCCTGGTCCGCAACGGAGTGCTCCGGGGCTTCCACGCCGAGGTGGAACCGGGGGCCCTGGGCATCCGCCTGCGCCTGCTCGTGTGCTTCCGCTGCCTGAACGGGATCGCCGTGGAGCAGGCGGCTGCCCGGCTCCAGGACTGGCCCGAGGTGGTCCGGGTCTGGCAGGTGGCCGGTCCCGACCCGCTCCTGGCCCTGGCGGTCTTCCGGGACCAACACCACCTGGGCGACTTCCTGGCAGATCCCCGCCTGGCTGCCGCCGGCCTCCTGCCGGTGGACCCGCGCCTGGTGCTGCAGGCCTGGTCCCGGCCCCTGCCGGACCTGGATGCGACGGGGCGGGGGGCCGGGCCGGCCGCGGACCGGGAGCTCTCCCGGGGAGTCTGAGCCGGGCGGGGGTGGTCGCTAGCCTGGAGCGGCCATGGTCGAGGAAGCCCCCGCCACTCCCATCTGGACTCCCTCCCCCCGCCGCGTCCAGGAGGCGGCCATGACCGCCTTCATGGCCGCCGCCGCCCGCCGGGGCGGGCCTCCTCCCGGGGACTACCACTCCCTCTGGGAGTGGTCCGTCCGGGAGCCCGAGGCCTTCTGGGCCCTGGTCTGGGACTTCTGCGAGGTCCGGGGTACGCCCGGCTCCCGGGTGCTGGTGGACGGGGAGCGCATGCCCGGCGCCCGGTGGTTCCCCGACGCCGAGCTGAACTTCGCCGAGAACCTCCTGCGCCGGCGGGACGAGGCCCCGGCCCTGATCTTCCGGGGCGAGGACGGGCGCCGCCGGGAGTGGAGCCACGCCCGGCTCTGGCAGGAGGTGGGGCGGATCCAGGAGGGGCTGCGCCGCCTCGGCCTGACCCCGGGGGATCGGGTCGCTGCCATCCTGCCCCACGTCCCCGAGGCGGTGGCGGCGATGCTGGCGGCCACCGGGCTCGGCGCCACCTGGTCCTCCTGCTCACCCGACTTCGGGGCGCCGGGCATCCTCGACCGTTTCGGCCAGATCGAGCCCCGGGTCCTGGTGGTGGCCGACGGCTACCTCTGGAAGGGCCGGCCCCAGGCCATCCTCGAGAAGATGGCGGCGGTGCGGGCGGCTCTGCCCTCGGTGGAGGCAGTGCTGGTGGTGCCCTTCCTGGGCCCGGAGGTGGCCGGCCCGCCGCCGGCCGACTGGCTGCCCTGGGCGGACTTCGGGGCCCCGGCGGAGCCCCGCTTCCCCCGCTTCTCCTTCGACCACCCGCTCTACATCCTCTTCTCCAGCGGCACCACCGGCAAGCCGAAGTGCATCGTCCACGGCGCCGGCGGCACCCTCCTGCAGCACTGCAAGGAACACCGCCTGCACACGGATCTGCGGGCCGGGGAGCGCCTCTTCTACTTCACCACCCTGGGTTGGATGATGTGGAACTGGCAGCTCAGCGGTCTGGCCAGCGGCGCCACCCTCGTCCTCTACGACGGCAATCCCTTCCACCCCGGTCCCGAGGCCCTCTGGCGACTGGCCGAGGAGGAGGGCATCCACCACTTCGGCACGTCGGCCAAGTACCTGGACGCGGTGAAGAAGGCCGGGCTCCGGCCCTGGGAGGAGCACGACCTCCGGCAACTGCGCAGCATCCTCTCCACCGGCTCGCCCCTGGTGCCCGAGTCCTTCGACTTCGTCTACGAGGCCATCCACCCCGACGTCCACCTGGCCTCCATCTCCGGGGGCACCGACATCGTCTCCTGCTTTGTTCTCGGCTGCCCGGTGCTGCCGGTGTGGCGGGGCGAGATCCAGTGCCGGGGGTTGGGGATGCGGGTTGCGGTCTGGGACGAGGCCGGCAGGCCCCTGGTCGGCCAGCCCGGCGAGCTGGTCTGCACGGCCCCCTTCCCCTCCATGCCCGTCGGCTTCTGGGACGATCCCGAGGACCGGCGCTACCGGGCCGCCTACTTCGCGCACTACCCCGGGGTATGGCGCCACGGCGACTGGGCAGAGCTCACCGCCAGGGGGGGGGTGGTCATCCATGGCCGCTCCGATGCCACTCTCAACCCCGGCGGGGTACGCATCGGTACTGCCGAGATCTACCGTCAGGTGGAGCAGGTCCCCGAGGTCCTGGAGAGCGTCGTGGTGGGCCGGGACATCGGCGACGGCGACCAGGAGGTGGTGCTCTGCGTGCGCCTGCGGGAGGGCCTGCGCCTGGATGCGGACCTGGAGGCCCGGATCCGCCGGCGTATCCGGGAGAACGCCTCACCTCGACACGTGCCGGCGGTCATCGCCCAGGTCCGGGACATCCCCCGGACCCGGAGCGGGAAGATCTCCGAGATCGCGGTCCGAGACGTCCTTCATGGCCGCCCGGTGCGCAAC
>CAYMFV010000369.1:0-3458 GCA_964389745.1 uncultured Planctomycetales bacterium
CTGGTGCCCCCCCCCTGGAGCTGGGCCCGGGGCCGGCCTGGGTCTTTACCGACCTGCACCTGGACCCGGCGGCGCCGGAGGAAGTGCGGGCCTTCGCCGCCAGCCTGGCGGCGGCACCGCCTGGGCTGCCCCTGCTCCTGGTCCTGGGGGACCTCTTCGACGCCTGGACCGGCCCCGAGGTCTGGGAGGAGCCGGGTCTGGCGCCCCTGGCGTCGGCCCTGGCGGAACTGTCCGCCCGAGGCACCCGTGTGGTGCTGCTCCGGGGCAACCGGGACGTCCTCCTGGAGCCCGGCGACGGCGCCCGGGTGGGAGCGGAGGTGGCCGACGCCGTCGTCCTGGAGACTCCGGGAGGCAGGATCCTGGCCAGCCACGGCGACGAGTACTGCCTCCAGGATCGTCCCTACCAGCGCCTGCGGCGCTGGCTGCGCCGCCCGGCGGTACGTCGCCTGGCCCGGAGCCTGCCCTGGTCCTGGCGCCGGCGGGCCGCCCGGCGCCTCCGGGGCATCAGCCGGGGCGCCGTGGCCCGGAAGCCCCTGGACGCCCTGGCCCTGGTGGACGGGGCCGTTCTCCAGGCCCTGGAGATCCACGACGCCGCCCTGGCCCTGGTGGGACACCTGCACCGCCGGGAGGAGCGGGAGCTGGCACCCGGCCGCCGCCTGCGGGTGCTTCCCGCCTGGAGCCCCGGCACACCGGCCCTGGTCCTGGGTGGTCCTGGCGGTCCTTCCTTGACCCCAGGGGCCCGCTCCGTAGAATCTGCCGGCTTGGATCCCGGCGCCGACCTGCCCGCCAGGGCGCCGGTCATCACCCTGGACGGGCTGGCCGGCAGCGGTAAGAGCACCCTGGCACGACGTCTGGCCGAGCGTCTCGGCTGGGCCTGGTTGGACTCGGGTGCCTGGTACCGGGCGATGACCTGGGCCTGCCGGGAGCACGGGGTGGACCCCGGCGATCCCGGGGCCATCCTCGATTTGCTCTCTCGCATCGACATCCACGCCCACCCCGACGGCACGGTGGTGGTGGACGGCCGGCCCCTGCGCCAGGAGCTCCGGACTCCGGAGATCGACGCCCTGGTGGGGGAGGTGGCCGACCATCCCCCGGTGCGGGAGGCCCTGATGGCCCACATGCGTCGCCTGCGCACCCGTCCTGGCATCGCCGGCATCGTCGCCGACGGCCGGGATGCCGGCACCGTCATCTTCCCGGATGCGGACCTGAAGGTCTTCGTCCAGGCAGAGATGGCCACCCGGACCCGGCGCCGCTGGGAGCAGCTCCAGAGCCGGCCCGGCGGGCCGCCTCCGGGCGTGGATCCGGTCGCCGTGGAGGCCGCCCTCCGGGAGCGAGACTCCCGGGATGCGGCCCGGGGTGCCTCGGCGCCCCGGCCGGCTCCCGACGGCCGCATCCTTGTCAACGACACCCTCACCGTCGAGGAGGCGATCGGGCGCCTCCTCGCGTGGGCCGCCGAGCTCGGCGGCCGGCGCGGCGCCAGCGGCCCGGCGGTTCCCCCGATTCCTTCCTTAGAAGACTGACCCCCTTCCCACCATCCCATGGCAGCCAAGGACGTCGTCCGGCGTTACGAAAAGGACGAGACCGAGATCGAGCAGGAGCTCGCCACCCTGCTCGGCGGCACCCAGGACCTGGACCAGCTCATCGAGGGACGCACCGGTGACGTGCGCCCCGAGTCCACTGTCACGGCCACCGTGCTGTCGGTGGACGAGGAACGCGGCCGGGTGTTGGTGGACATCGGGGGCAAGGCAGAGGCGCCCATTCCCCTGGAGGAGTTCGAAGACGGCACGCCCAGCCCGGGCGACACCTTCGAGGTCTTCTACTACGGGGACGACCGGGCCACCAGCATGCCCGTGGTCTCCAAGCGCGAGGCCGATCGGGAGCGGGCCTGGGGCCGTGTCGTCGAGCGCTACGAGCCCGGGGACATCATCGAGGGCGAGGTCAAGAAGAAGATCAAGGGCGGCCTGCTGGTGGACGTGGAGGGCGTGCTGGTCTTCCTGCCCGCCTCCCAGATCGACATCCGGCGCACGCCGGAGCCCGCCGACTTCATCGGCCAGACGGTGCGCGCCAAGATCGTCAAGATCGACCAGGAGCGGCGGAACATCGTCGTCTCCCGGCGCCAGCTCCTGGAGGAGGAACGCCAGGAGAAGCGGGAGAGCCTCCTCGAGGAGCTCGAGGTGGGCCAGGTGCGCAAGGGCGAGGTCAAGAACATCGCCGACTTCGGCGCCTTCGTGGACCTGGGCGGCATCGACGGCCTGCTGCACGTCACCGACATGACCTACGGGCGCATCAAGCATCCCCGGGAGATGGTGCGCATCGGCGACATCGTCGAGGTCAAGGTGATCGGCATCGACCGGGACCGGGACCGGGTGGCCCTGTCCATGAAGGCCCTGCACGAGGACCCCTGGTCCAACATCGGCGAGCGCTACCCGGTGGGCTCCGTCCACACCGGCCGCATCGCCAACATCGTGCCCTACGGCCTCTTCGTGGAGCTGGAGCCCGGCGTCGAGGGCCTGGTGCACGTCTCCGAGCTGTCCTGGACCCGCCAGAACATCAATCCGGAGAACGAGTACGAGCGCGGCCAGGAGGTCCAGATCTTCGTCAAGGCCATTGACCTGGAGAAGAACGAGATGTCCCTCTCCATCCGCGAGGTCGAGGGCAACCCCTGGGATCGGATTGCCGAGAACTACCAGCCCGGCACGGTCATCGAGGCCACGGTCAAGAACCTGGCCTCCTACGGCGCCTTCGTGGAGATCGAGGAGGGCATCGACGGCCTGTTGCACAACACCGACTTCCACTGGACCAGGAAGATCCAGCACCCCAGCGAGATGGTGCGCAAGGGCGACCGCATCCAGTGCGTGGTCCTGGCGGTGGACAAGGAGAAGCAGCGCATCTCCCTGGGGATGAAGCAGCTCACCAAGAACCCCTGGGAGGACTACATCCCCGCCAACTACCACGTCGGCGACGTCATGTCCGGGGTCATCACCAAGAACATCTCCTCGGGCTGCTTCGTGAAGCTCGAGGAGGAGCTCGAGGCCTTCATGCACTTCTCCACCCTGCCCCAGGAGTGGCAGCAGAAGCCCGAGGAGCACTGCATCCCCGGGCTCAAGGTGGAGGTGCGCGTGACCCGCGTGGACTGCGGAGAGGAGCGCATCGGCCTGGCCTTCCTGCACGCCGAGTTCGAGGAGAACGAGGAGGTCATTGCCCGGTGGAAGGAGGCCCAGGAGCGGAAGAAGGCCCGGGCCGCGGCCCGGGCGGCCGCCCGGGAGGCCCGCCAGCAGGAAGCCGAGGGCGGCGCCGGGGCGAAGCCCGAGGGCGACGCCAACGAGGTGAAGCCCGAGGGCGACGCCAACGAGGTGAAGGCCGAGGGCGACGCCAGCGAGGTGAAGGCCGAGGGCGACGCCAGCGAGGTGAAGGCCGAGGGCGACGCCAACGAGGTGAAGGCCGAGGGCGACGCCAAC
>CAYMFV010000370.1:0-3452 GCA_964389745.1 uncultured Planctomycetales bacterium
CCAGCCGCAAGGGTTCGCAGGAGGAGCAGCTCCTGGCCGCCACCGCCCTCGAGCGCTTCCTGGAGCTCGAGGCCGACCATCCCCTGGCCTGGGAGGCGGCCTTCGCCCTGGGCGAGGCCCGGGCCGCCGCCGGCCGCCACGAGGAGGCCGCTGCAGCCTTCGCAGCCTTTCGGGAACGGCCGCGGCCTCCCGGGGTTGAGGCCGAGGAGGTGGCCGGCCGCCTCGCCCGGGCCCTGTTCCTGGAGGGCGTGGAGCAGCTCGCCGCCGGCCACTTCGCCGCCGCCCGCCGGGCCTGGCAGGAGTACGTCGCCCGGCACCCCGCCGGCCCCGACTGGGCCGAGGCCCTCCGGGGCATCGCCCGCACCCGCCTGGAGGACGCCCGGGCCCGGATCGCGGCCGGCGACCTCTCCGGTGGCCGGCAGGCCTTCCGCAGCTTCCTCGAGGAACATCCCCTGGACGCCGAAGCTCCCCAGGTACTCCTCGAGCTGGGCGAGAGCTTCCTCGCCGAGGCCGACGCGGCCCGGAAGGCCGGAGAGGATCCGGACGTCGACCTCTTCGCGGCCGCCGTGGCCGAGTGGCGGCGGCTCCAGCGCCGCTTCCCCGAGAGCGAGGCCGCGGCCCGGGGCATGCTCGCCGCCGGACGGGTCCTGGAGGAGGAGCTCGGCCGACCGGAGGAGGCCCGGGCCGCCTGGGAGGCCGTGCCCCGGGGCCCCGGCTGGCAGGAGGCCCGGCGGCTCCTGGCCCGCCTCGAGCGGCCCTCCCTGCTCCTGCGCTCGCCCCGGACGTGGCGCACCGGGGAGCCGGCCCGCCTCACGGCCGAGGTGCGCAACGTCGAGGCCCTCGAGCTGCGTCTGCACGCCCTCGACCTGGAAGCCTTCTTCCGCCGCCATACCGCCGCCACCGGTCTCGAGGAGCTCGACCTGGACCTGGTGGAGCCCGACCGGGTGTGGAGCGTCGCCGTCGACGAGGCACCAGCCCACGCCCTCGTCGTCCAGGAGCTGGAGCTGCCCGTCGAGGGACCGGGTGCCTGGGCAGTGACCGTCCGGGGCGACCGCCTCCAGGCCACCACGATGGTCCTGCGCAGCGACCTGGAGGTCCTGGTCTGGAGCAGCCGCCGGCAGATCCTGGTCTTCGCCGAGGACATGACCCGGGAGGCCCCGGCTGCCGGTGCCGTGCTCCTGGTGGCCGTGGACGGACCGGCGGGGCGACGCTTCCTGGAAGCCCGGACCGGTCCGGACGGGACCGCCCTCCTCGAACTCGACGAATCCGCCCCCCCCCCTGGGCGGATCGCCGTCCTGGCGCGCTGGCACGACCAGGCGGCCTTCGCCGGCCTGCCGGTCCAGGACCTGGCCCTGCCGGAGCCGCTGGCACCCCGCGGCCACTTCCAGACCGATCGCAGCGTCTACCGGCCGGGCACCGTCCTGCGCTGGCGGGCCATCCTCCGGGGCGTCACGGCTGGCGCCTGGGCCTTCCCGAAGGGGGAGGAAGTGAGCGCCGAGATCCTCGATCCCCGGGGCCGGCTGCTGCGCCGGGAGCGCCTGGTTCTCGGGCCCTACGGCACCGTCCACGGCACCTGCCCCCTGCCCGCGGCCGTGCCCGCCGGCACCGGGACGATCCGCTGCACCCTGCCCGACGGGACCGCCTTCCAGGGCAGCTTCCGGGTGGCGGACGTGCGGCCGCCGGCCATCGAGCTGGAGCTCGCGCCCGAGCGTCCGGTCTGGTTCCGGGGCGAGGAGGTGCAGCTCGCCATCCAGGTCCGCCGGCCGTGGGGCACGCCCCTGGCGGGCGCGACCCTCGTCGCGGAGCTCCCCGACGGCCGGGTCCTGCACCTGCGCAGCGACGCCGCCGGCCGGGCGGAGCTGCACTTCCCGACCCGGGAGGAGGCAGAGGAGGGACCGCTGCGCTTCCGGGTCCGGGCCGCCCGGGAGGAGAGCGCCGTGGAGGCCACCGTCTGGCTCGCGGTGCGGGCCTACCGCGCCCGCCTGCGGCCGGTCGGGGACCGGCACGTCGCCGGCGAGGCCATCCCGGTGGTCCTGGAGACCACCGACCCCGGCGGCGCACCAGTGGCCCGGGAGATGACCCTCCGGGTCTTCCGCCGGGAGCCGGGCGCGGGGGGACGCTGGCGGGATGTCCTGGTCCGGGAGCTCCCGGCGCCCACCGGCGCGGACGGCCGCGTCCGGCTCACCCTGGTCCTCGAGCGGGGCGGACGCCACATCCTTCGAGCCGAGGGCGAGGATCGCTTCGGCAACCCCGTCGTCGCCGAGGCAGCCCTCGACCTCGCGGCGCCGGAGGACGGCCCGAGCCTCCGCCTCCGCAGCGAGCGCAGCGACTGGCAGGTCGGCGAGGAGGCCCGCTTGACCGCCCTCCTCCAGGGGGGGGGCGGGCTCGCCCTGGTGACCTTCGCGGGCGATCGGCTCCTGGGCCACCGACTCCTGCGTCTCGAGCCTGGTGCCAACCCCCTGGCCCTGCTCCTGGAGGCGGACCACTTCCCGGAGGTCCAGGTGGCCGTGCACCTCATGCTGCCCGGGCACCTCCTCCAGGCGCAGCAGCGCCTCCAGGTGCGCCAGGAGCTGCACATCACGCTGGAGGCCCCGGCCAACGGGGAACCGGGCGCGAAGGTGCCCGTCCGCATCCAGGTCACCGACCAGCGCGGCCAGCCCGCGGCCGTTGCCCTGAGCCTCGCCCTCCTGGACGAGGCCCTCCTGGCTGCCTGGCCGGACCCGACCCCGACCCTGCCGGACTTCTTCCAGGAAGGCCTCCGCCGGCGCGCCGGGGCGGCCGGCGCCTCCTCCTGCACCTTCCGCCACCTCGCCGCCGGCCTGCCGGTGGCCGAGGCGGTCCTCGCCGAGGAGGAACGCGCCGCTCTCGAGGAGGCCTGGCGGGAGCAGCGGGCCCGGCTCCTGGCCGAGCTCGGCGAGCGGGGCGTGGCGGCCCCAGTGGCGCCAACGACCACTGCCGTGACCAGCACCAGGGCTCCCGCCCAGGAGGCGCAGGCCGACTTCGAGAACCTGGTCCTCGGCGCTAGAGCCGACGGCCGCTTCGGCAAGCGCGGCGGTCGCGGTGGTACTGTCCGCGGCCGGCCCGGCGCTCCCCTCGCCCCCCCCCGGGCGCTCTTCGCCGAGGCCGACTTCTGGCTGCCGGAGCTGCACACCGACGCCCGAGGCCGGGCCACCGTGACCCTGCCCCTGCCCGCCCGGCCGGGACACTGGCGGCTCGTGGTCCGAGGGGTCGGCCCCGCAACCCTCACCGGCGAGACCCGGGCCAGGATCCACACCCGGCAGGCCTTCTTCGTGGAGTGGGCCGGGCCGGCCTGGCTCCGGGCCGGGGATCGGCTCCGGCCGTCCCTCCGCCTCCACAACCTCGCCGACACCGAAGCCCAGGCCGTCCTGGAGCTCAACCTGGAGGGAGCCGGGGCCAGCGGCCACTGGCAGGCCGAGGTGGTGGTGCCCGCC
>CAYMFV010000371.1:0-3442 GCA_964389745.1 uncultured Planctomycetales bacterium
ACTGCCACCAGCACCGATGTCGTCACGGCTGGTGATCCAGTAGAAGCCCCAGGCCGCATCCACGCCGAGTTGGAGGTTGTCCCCCGTGGCCACCTCCAGGTCGAAGGGGCCGGCCACCAGGTTGCCGAGGGCGCGAGTGCCCTGCTGGCCACCTGTGTCGGGACGCACGTTGATGCCCGGATCCACGTCGGCGTCCTGAGCCGCAGCGCTGACCGTCAACAGTCCGGCAGCGCAGAGAATGAGGGAAAAGGAACGCAAGAAGGACATGGTGAATGCCTCTTGGGAACGAGGGAGAAGGAAAAGGACGATCACGAGCCGCATGCGGCCGCAATGACCTTCAGGACCATGCTAGCGCGGCAACGGCCCTCGGGCGATGTGGGTTCCCGAGGTTCCGCGTTCCCTGTGTGGGCGTGCCACCGGCGTTATCCTCCTGGAGTTCGCGCCGCCACCACCCCAGACACCGCCACCATGCGAAGCCGCCGACTGCTGCTGATCGTCGTCCCTCTCGCTGCCTGCTCCCGTCAGGTCGGGGGTCCGGGCACCCCTGAGGCGCCGCTCCACGAGCGCTGGTCCTTCGAGGGCCGGGGGGCCTCCATCATCCCTGGCTGGGAACAGGCCGAGACCAATGGCCAGGGCACACCCGGCCGCTGGATGGTCGCGACGGATTCGAAGGTCCCCGAGGGCAGCCAGATCCTCCGTCTCTTCGAGACCCGCAACTCGGGCTCCACCTTCAACCTGTTCCTCGCCCCCGGCGTGTGGCCGGCCGACCTGCGTCTCTCGGTGCACCTGCGGGCCGACGCCGGCGAGGAGGACCAGGGCGGCGGCCTGCTCTGGCGCGCCCGGGGCCAGGCGGACTACTACGTGACCCGCTGGAACCCCCTCGAGGACAATCTGCGCCTCTACAAGGTGGTGGGCGGCGTCCGCACGATGCTGGCATCGGCCGAGTTCCAGGCCGACCCCCGGGCCTGGCACCGCCTCGAGATCGAGGCTCGGGGTCCGGAGATGCGGGTGCGTTTCGACGGTATCGAACGCCTCCGGATCGAGGACGAGACCTTCACCGAAGGTGGTCGCATCGGGCTCTGGACCAAGGCCGACGCGGCCACCTCCTTCGACCTCCTGGAAGTCGCGGCCCTTCCCTGAGCCCGGGCGCTGTTCAGCCCCGGACGCCCAGGAGGTACTCCATCGCGATCTGGTCCAGGTGCTCGTAGCGCCGGCCCCGCCGGGCCAGTTCCTCGGGGTCCAGGTCCAGCACCCGCAGCCGTTCCCCCCCCTCCCGGGACCAGCCAGCCGCGAGCAGTGTGGCGCACTCGGTGGCGCCGGGCTGCTCCCCGTCGGCGGCCAGGATCTCCCGAACCTCCGGATCGGCGTCGAAGGCCCGGGCCCGGGCGGCGAGGATCTTGTAGGAACGCATGCAGCCCCGGGCGAAGTCCCAGATACCCGCCACGTCCTCGGTCCGGTAGGCGTGGGCGTCGAAGTGCCGCGGGCCCTCGTAGGCCGGCCGGCCGCCGGTGCCTTCCAGGAGACGCACCAGGAAGAAGGCGCCCTTCAGGTCCTCGCTGGCGAAGCGCAGGTCCTGGTCGTAGCGGCCGATCTTCTGGGCATTCAGGTCGATGTGGAAGAGCTTGCCCTGCTCCATGGCCTGGGCGACGCCGTGGACCATGGACAGGCCGGCCATGTTCTCGTGGGCCACCTCCGGGTTCACCCCGCACATCTCCGGGTGGGCCAGGGTCGTGATGAAGGCCAGCATGTGCCCGGTGGTGGGCAGGTAGATGTCGCCTCGGGGCTCGTTGGGCTTCGCCTCCAGGGCGAAGCGCAGCTCCCAGCCCTGCTCCAAGACCCAGGCGCACAGGAAGTCCAGGCACTCCCGGTACCAGCCCAGGGCGTCCCGGGGGTCCCGGGCGGCGTCGGTCTCGACCCCCTCCCGGCCGCCCCAGAAGACGATGATCCTGGCCCCCAGCTCCACCCCCAACTCGATGCCGGCCATGGCCTTGCGCACGGCGAAGGCCCGGACCCTGGCATCACTGCTCGTGAAGGCCCCGTCCCGGAAGACCGGGTGCCGGAAGAGGTTGGTGGTGGCCATGGGCACGCACAGGCCATGGTCGCCCACGGCCTGGCGGAACTCCCGGACGATGCGGTCCCGCTCCCTGGGCGGTGTACCGAAGGGCACCAGGTCCTCGTCGTGGAGGTTCACGCCCCAGGCCCCGGCCCGGGCCAGGCCTGCGACCAGCTCCACCGGGGAGAGGATCGGCCGCACCGGGGCGCCGAAGGGGTCGGCCCCGGGGTTGCCGACGGTCCACAGGCCGAAGCTGAAGCGATCCCCGGCGGCGGGATCGGGGTCGAAGGCATCACGGGCCATGGCCCGGGGATCATAGCGAGAGGCCCGTCACCACCACCACGGCCACCACCAGCAGGAGGCTGCCGCCCAGGAGCAGGAAGTCCAGGGGTCGATAGCCGCCCGGGCCGAGCACCAGGAGGCTGGTCTGGTTGGTATAGGGGAAGAGGAAGTTGGCACCGCAGCCGTAGGCCACAGCCAGCACCGCCGCCTCCGGCGACGGACCGCCGAGACGGGCCGCTTGCAAGGCCACGGGCGCCAGGATCACCGCCGCCGCCGCGTTGCTGGTCAGGGTGGCCAGGAATACGCCAGCGGCGAAGAGCAGGGCAAGGATGCCGGTGCCCCCCATCCCCCCCCCCAGGGCGGCCAGGGCGTCGCCGGCGGCCGCCGCCACGCCGTGCTGCTCCAGGGCCGTGCCCAGGGGCATCATGCCCGCCAGCAGGGCCAGGACCCGCCACTCGATGGCCCGACCGGCGGCCTCGGGGGAGACGCAGCCGCTGGCCACCATCAGTAGGGCCGCACCCAGGGCACTGGCCGCCAGGGGCAGCCAGCCCAGGACCGCCGGCACCACCGCCACCGCCAGGAGGAGGAGAGCCAGGGGCGCCCGGGAGAGGTCCCGGACCTCGGCGGTCCCGGTCAGGGGCACCACGTCCGGCTCCCGGCAGAGGGCCTGGACCCGTCGGGCCGGACCAGCCACCAGGAGGGCGTCGCCCAGCTCCAGGGGAGTCTCGGCCAGGTCCCCGCTGATCGCCCGGTGCCCCCGCCACAGGGCCAGGACGTTCAGGCCGTAGCGGCCCCGGAAGTCCACCTCCCGGGGCGTGCGGCCGGCGAAGGTGGAGCGGGGCGAGAGGGTGAACTCGGCCAGGGCGACGCCGTGGTCCAGGATCTCCTCCACCTGGTGCTCCCCGGCCAGGCCGAGGCCCAGGTGCTGCTCCTCGGCGAAGCGCACGGCATGCTCCAGGTCCCCCTGGAGGAAGAGGTCGTCTCCCTGCCGGAGCTGGAAGTCGGCGCCGGGGAAGTACCAGTGCGTGCCCAGGGCGCCGGGCCGGCGCACCAGGACCACCGCGACCCGGTAGCGCTCGCCGAGGCCGCACGCCCCCAGGCTGCGGC
>CAYMFV010000372.1:0-3442 GCA_964389745.1 uncultured Planctomycetales bacterium
AGAGAGAGAAAAGAGCCGAGGAGGAGGCAGAGGAAGAGGGGGAGAAGAGACAGACCGCAAGGGAAAACAGCCCCGAAAAAGGGGCGCGGCGAAGGCGACGCGAAAGCCAAAAACAACAGAGGCGGACGAGCGGGGCCGCACCCGTCGCGGGGGGCGGCGGTGACGGAGGGGGGTCCATGATCTACCCGGCGCTCCTCAAGACCGGCTACGGCGTCTGGCTCGCCGGCCGGACCCTGCGCCTCCTCCCCCACCTGCGCCGGCGTCTCCGCAGCCTCCTGGACTACATGTTCACGGCCGGGGTGCGGACCACGCCGGTGGCCCTCTTCGTCGGCTTCTTCGTGGGCATGATCGTGGCCCTCCAGGTCGGCATCGAGCTGTCCCGCTACGGCCAGGAGGAGTCCATCGGCACCCTGGTGGCGGTGACCATGGCCCGGGAGATGGCGCCCTTCGTGACCTGCATCATCCTGGCCGCGAGCGTCGCCTCCTCCATGGCGGCCGAGCTGGGCACCATGAAGGTGCAGGAGGAGATCACCGCCCTCGAGGTGATGTCGGTGGACGTGGTCTCCTACCTGGTCCTGCCCCGGGTCGTGGGCCTGACCCTGGTGGCGCCCATGATCACCCTCCTGGCCGACGTGGTCGGTATCCTCGGGGGGGGGGTGATTGCCATCACCCAGTTGCATCTGGACTTCCAGGCCTACCTGCACGCCGCCCGGCTGGCCCTGGAGGAGCTGGGTGGGACGGTGGCCCTGCCCCGGGACCTTTACGTGGGCCTGTTCAAGGCCACGGTCTTCGGCTTCACCATCGCCGTGACCGGCTGTGCCGCGGGCCTCCAGGCCAGCGGCGGCGCCCGGGGGGTCGGCGAGACGACGCGGGTGGCGGTGCGGACCAGCATCGTCCTGATCATCATCCTGAACTTCTTCCTCGGCAAGCTCCTGCACGGGTGATCGAGCTCCACGACGTGCACAAGGCCTTCGGCGAGCAGCAGGTGCTGGCCGGCGTGA
The DNA here is from genome assembly GCA_964389745.1 of uncultured Planctomycetales bacterium. GTDB lineage: Bacteria > Planctomycetota > UBA1135 > UBA1135 > UBA1135 > CAYMFV01. The sequence goes on from CAYMFV010000372.1 coordinate 1,002, forward strand.
GCTTCGCCGTGCCGACCGGTGGCGCCCTGGTGATCATGGGACCGTCGGGCTCGGGCAAGAGCGTGCTCCTGAAGCACATCATCGGACTCCTACGCCCCGACCGGGGCGAGGTCCGGGTGGATGGTCGCAGCGTCCCAGAGCTGGATGCCAGGGAGCTGCGGGAGCTCCGCCGGGAGATGGGCTACCTCTTCCAGCACGGCGCCCTGATCAACTGGCTGAACGTCTTCGACAACGTCGCCCTGCCCCTGCGGGAGACCACGGAGCAGGGCGAGGCCGAGATCGAGGAGCGGGTGCGGCGGGTCCTGGCCCTGGTACACATGGAGGATGCGGCCCACAAGATGCCCGGGGAGATCTCCGGCGGCATGCAGAAGCGGGTGGGCCTGGCCCGGGCCCTGGTCACGGAGCCCCGCTACATCCTCTACGATGAGCCCGAGGCCGGCCTGGACCCGGAGATGTCTGCGAACATCAGCCGTGCCATCGACGAGGTGAACGAGCGCCTCGGCATCACTTCCGTGACCATCACGCACAGCATTCCCTGCGCCCAGGTGGTCGGCGACCGCCTGGCGATCTTCGACCAGGGCCGCATCCTGGTGGAGGGCGAGGTGGAGGAGGTTCTCACCTCGGACCTGCCCCGGGTTCGCCAGTTCCTGGGCCTGGAGGCCGACTGACATGGACACCGGACGCACACTCCGCGACTTCGTTCTGGGCCTGCTCTTCTTCGGATCCATCGTCCTGCTCCTGTACGTCACCATCGCGCTGACCGGTTTCACATTCCAGGAGAAGAACCGGCTGACGGTCTGGTTCGCCAACGCGGCCGGCCTCAAGGAAGGTGACGCGGTCCTGGTCAGCGGCCATCCCACGGGCAAGGTGGAACGCGTCCGCTACGTGCCGGAGCGGCCGCAGGACCGCCGCATCCGGGTGGACCTGGTCCTGGGCCAGCCGGTGCGGCTGCACGAGGGCTACCGGGTGGAGATCCGGGAGTACACGCTCCTCGGCGGCCGGATCGTGGAGGTCGAGCCGGGACCCGATACCGCCCCGCTGCTGGCCAGTGGGGCCGAGATCCTGGGCAGCGTGGCCCCCTCGGCCATGGAGGCCCTGGCCAGGCTGCTGATGGAGAACGAGGAGGACTTCCGGGCCCTGATGAGCAACCTGCGCCGGGCCAGCGACGATCTGGCCTCGGGGCGGGGGCTCCTGGGCGCTCTCCTCCACGACGAGGACATGCGCGCCGACGGCGCCGCCTTCCTGGCCGATGCCCGCCAGATCGGGGAGGACATCCGGGCCGGGCGCGGCACCCTCGGGGCCCTGGCGGTGGACGAGGACGTCCGCAACCGGGTCGTGAGCCTCATCAACGACAGCGCCGCGGCCGCCGAGCAGATGCGGCAGATCGCCGAGGACATCGCCCGGGGGGATGGCACCCTGGGTGCGCTGCTCACCGACGAGGGGATGCGGGAGGATGCCATGCAGCTCGTGGCCAACCTACGGGACTCCGCGGAGGGCCTGGAGCGGATGATCCGCAGCGCCAACGAGGGGCACGGACTGGTCGGACGCCTGTTGACCGACGAGAGCCTGGCCGCGAACGCCCGCCAGTTCCTGGACGACGTGTCCTCGGTGGCCGCGCGCCTGCGTCGCGGCGAGGGCAGCCTGGGACGACTGCTGGCGGAGGACCAGGTCTACGAGCAGCTGGTGCAGGCCCTGCGCTCCCTGAACGCCCAGCTCGAGGACGCCCGGGAGGCGCAGCCTGTCAGCAGCTTCGCCAGCCTGCTCTTCGGGAACTTCTGACCGCCCCGGCCCCGGTTCCCTTGTCCAGGAGGAGCGGGAGCTCCGGCCAGAACACGAAGGAGTGCTCGACACCGTCGAGGAGCTCCTGCTCCTCGGGCCTCGCCTGGATGAACACCACACGCGCCTCCCGGGCCGCCCGGAGATCGGCCGGATGGTCCCCGACCAGCACGCCCGGCCCGAGGCGGCGCACCAGCTCCGCCAGCACCGGCCCCTTGTCCGAACAGCCGTGGACCTCGTCGGCCTGGACGCCCACCCGCTGCACGTCGGCCAGGATCTCGGCCGGCGCGGCGCAGCTCACTACCACCAGGCGGAGCCCCTTCCGGCGCAGCTCCTCGAGGCCGGCCAGGGCGCCCGGGTAGGGCGGCAGCCCGAAGAAGGGCACGACCGTCCCGTTCCAGTCCACGGCCAGGAAGCCAAGACGGGCAAGAGGGGGCATGGCAGCACCATAGCAGGCTCCATCCGGCTCACGGAGCCGAGGGGTGCCAGAGAGTCTTCATCTCCACGAAGGGCTCGATCCACCAGGGCGAGTGGCAGGCCACCGGGTCGTACCAGTCGAGCTCCCCCGCCTCCCGGACCCGGACGCGCTTGAGGTTCTCCGCCGCGCCGAGCTCCAGCTCCCGGCGCAGGACCGGGTCGGAGCTGGCGGCATGCACCGCGTCCAC
>CAYMFV010000373.1:0-3438 GCA_964389745.1 uncultured Planctomycetales bacterium
TGTTCCTCCAGCTCAGCGCCACCCCCGGCCTGCCACTGCTCCCGTCCGCCGGCAGCGGCCAATGGTTGTGTGACAGCTCGTTGAGCTGGCAGAAGTCCTCCATCGGCAGCCGCGTTCCGTCATCCAGGCGGTCGAAGCGGCGTACCAGGAGCGCCAGCCGTCCATCCCGGAGGCGCACCAGGCCGGCGTCTGCCGTCCGCAGGCCGACCAGGGCCGCGAGCCGCAGGCTCAAGTGCTCGTTCTCCGGCAGCGAGGGGTACTCGGGCGCCTGCGGCTTGAGCAGGAACGCCGCCCATTCGGCCACGACGCGCAGGTGCTTCCGGTCGGGGCCGAGGGAGAGCTTCCGCTGCACGCCCGAGAGCGACACCCGCCCGGCCATCTGCAGGCCGAAGAGGCGCAGCTCCGCCGGGTCCACCTCGATCCGCGGCACGCGGGCCGAGCCGGTCAGCCGCCGCAGGCAGCGGGCGTGGTAGTCGCCGACCCGGCTCGCCGGCAGCGGCTTCAGGCAGACCAGGCAGCGCTCAGGCATCGTCTCCCGGCTCCGTTCCCGCTTCCGGCAGCACCCGCACCGCCCCCTGGCAGTCCCGGCAGAGGGCGAGGACCAGCCCGAAGGGGTCGTCCCGGGACAGCTTCAGGCGGCTCAAGGCGAGTTCGAGCAGCCAGCCCTCCGGCAGGAGGTTGAGGAAGAAGGGGTGCACCGAGCGCCAGCGGTACGGTTCGCGGCGCAGCGGCAGGGTGAGGGACACCGGGTGCGCATCCGCCCTGGCCAGCCACCCGGGGTCGTAGCGGAAGGTCACCGCCCCCCCCCTCTCCTCCTCCTCCAGCCAGCCGGCGGGCTCGCGGTCGAAGAACACCCGGCCGCGGCGTCCGGGCCTAGGCATCCGGCGGCTCCTGCCCGGCCCGGACGATGGCCAGGCGCCGCCCGAAGACCCGGAGGACCGCCTCGACCTTGTCCAGGCGCAGGGTCGGCTTCCCGGCCTCGAGCTCCACGACGAAGCGGCGGCCGACGCCGGCCAGCAGGGCCAGGCGCCCCTGGCTCAAGCGGTTGCGCCGGCGCTCCCCCCGGACGAAGGCGGCCAGCGACGGGGCCACGCCGGGGGTTTCGGACGCGTTGTTGTTCCCGTTCGGGCACATTCTCGGCATCGCGCTGGGGCTCCGCGGGGTGGCGGGCCGCGGATTCGCCGTAGTGTACCCGTTCAGGAACATCCAGGCGAACATTCCCTGGAAGCCCGCCCCGGAGGGCCCGCCTGCCCCCTGGATGAACCCGATCGGGGTCGAACTGGCGGTCAGCGCCGCCGGCTCATCAGGAGCATCAGCAGGCGCTGGAAGAGGATGACCACGTCCAGGAAGATGACCGCCGCCGCGGTGGCCGCCATGTGCGGCGGGTAGCGGCGCATGACGTTGGACGTGTCGTAGATGAGGAAGCCGGCCATCAGCACCACCCAGGCCAGGGAGATGCCGAAGCCGGTGGTGTCGAAGCCGAAGAGCATGCCCACCAGGCCCATGCCCAGGAGGACGAAGAAGCCGGCCCAGAGCCCCATGCGCAGGAAGGAGAAGTCCCGCTTCGAGGTCAGGGTGTAGAGGGTCAGGCCGCCGAAGACCACCAGGGTCATGGAGGCCGCCTTGGCGATGGTGGTGGCGCCCCCCACCGGATCGGACCACAGGGCGTAGCGCAGGAGCGGCGCCGTCAGGAGCCCCTCCAGCACCCCGAAGGCCATCAGGGCCACGATGTTCAGGGGGTAGCGGGCGGCCGTGGCCCGGAGCATGAAGAAGAGGCCGGCCATCACCAGCAGGACGCCCACCAGGCCGAGCCGGAAGATGGGCGCGACCAGGCCGAAGACGGCGTCGCTGGTGGTGCCCAGCCAGGCCGCTCCGACGAAGAGGGCGATGGCCAGGGAGAAGAGGGTATAGACCTTGCGGATGAAGGCCAGGCGGGCCGGGGTGCTCACCTGGATGGTCAGGGGCCCCCGGAAGTCCTCCCGGTAGACCTCGGCGCTATTCTCGACTCGCATGGCCGGGATTGTACTTGCCGGCCGTCCCCAGTGCCGCGCCCCGCCCCCCTCCTCCGCGGTCTCCTCCTCGCCCTGGCCGCCGGCCTGGTCCTCTGGTCCTTCGCCCGGGTCCTCTCCCGGCCCCTGCGCCACGCCGCCGCCGCCGCCCCGGGCGCCGTCGAGCTGACGGTCATGCACTGGTCCGGGGAAGGCGGCCAGGAGGAGGACGCCATCGTCCGGGACCTCCTGGCCCGCTTCGAGGCGGAGCACCCGGGCACCCGGGTCCGGCGCATCAACGCCGGCGACCTGGGCTCCTTCTACAACAAGCTCCAGACCATGATGGCGGCGGGCGACCCGCCGGACCTCTTCTACGTGGAGTCCAAGCGGGTGCCGGCCTTCGCCGCGATGGGTCTCCTCCGGCCCCTGGACGAGCTCCTGGCCGCCGACGCCGACCGGGGCGATCCCGAGGCCCTGGAACTCGGCGACTTCTACCCGGCGACGGTGGACGCCTTCCGCTGGGACGGCCGCCAGGCGGGCCGCGGCGCGCTGTACGGCATTCCCAAGGACTTCACCACCATCGGCTTCTACGCCAACCTGGACCTCTTCCGGCAGGCGGGGGTCCCGGTCCCGGAGCCGGGCTGGACCTGGGAGGACTTCCACGAGGCCGCCCGGCGCATCGGCGAGCTGCCCGGGGTGACGGGTGCGGAGTTCGTCACCTGGCCGATGATGGTCCGCCTGTACCTGGCCACCGAGGGCCTGGACGTGGCGACGCCGGACTTCCGGGAGGTGCTGCTCGAGCGGCCCGAGGTCCTGGCGGCCCTGGAGCGGCTCCGCTCCTGGCGCTTCGACGAGGACCACACCCTCACCAGCGGCAAGAGCCGGGTGGCGACGGGGGCGAGCGTCTTCCTCACCGGCAAGGTGGGCCTGGCCGGGCCTTTCGGCCGCTGGGTGGTCCCCTCCTACCGGAGCATCCGGGACTTCCGGTGGGACTTCGTGCCCCTGCCCCGGGGCCGGGTCGAGGCGAACACCGTCGCCACCGTCGCCTGGGCCATGGCCGCCGGCACGGAGCATCCCCGGGAGGCGTGGGAGCTCCTGCGCTTCCTGTGCGGTCCCGAGGCCCAGGCCGCCGTGGCGCCCCTGGGCCTGGCGGTGCCGAGCCTGCGCAGCGTGGCCGAGAGCCCCGCCTTCCTGGACCCGGCGACGCCCCCGGCCAGCGACCGGCTCTTCCTGGAGCAGGCCGAGCACGCCACAGTCCAGGGCTGGCCCGCGGATCCCTTCTTCGAGGCCCGGCTGGGCGCCCGCATGGACCAGGTCCTGCGCAGCGGCGACCTCACCCTGGCCGAGGCGGCGGCCCGCTTCCGCCGGGAGTGGGAGGAGCACCTGGCGACGCCCCTGCGCTCCCGACCCCACCCCCCCATGCCCTGGGGGGGGATCCTCGCCTGGGGGG
>CAYMFV010000374.1:0-3429 GCA_964389745.1 uncultured Planctomycetales bacterium
GGCGGCGCGGGGGCGGGGAGCGGGCGGAGACGGGGGCACGGGGGGCGCCGGGGTCGGCGGTGCCCACGTCGGGGGCGCGGCCCGGGCGGGGGGACGGCGGGTCCGGGTCCGCGACGACCTCGCGGCCGGCCAGCGGGAGAACCTGGCGGGCCGGGACGGGGAGTTCCGGGAGGGCGACGCTGCCGATCCCGCCCGGGCCCGGGAAGCCTGCCGGGGCACCGAGCGGATCTTCCACCTGGCCGCCCGCTCGAGCGTGCCCTGGTCCGTGGCCCACCCAGAGGCCGCCCGCCGGGCCAACCTGGAGAGCACCTTGACCCTCCTGGAGGCGGCGGCCGCCGCCGGGGTCCGCCGCCTGGTCTTCTCCTCCTCCTCGGCGGTCTACGGCGATGGGGGGGGGGAGGATCGGGCCCGGGTGGAGTCGGACCCGCCGGCGCCGGCCTCCCCCTACGCCGAGCACAAGCTGGCTGGCGAGGAGGCCCTGGCGGCGGCGGCCGCCGCCGGCCGGCTGGAGGCGGTCTGCCTGCGCTACTTCAACGTCTACGGGCCGCGCCAGGACCCTTCCTCGCCCTACTCCGGGGTCATCTCCCTCTTCACCCGCCTGGCCCTGGAGGGGCGCCCGGCCACCATCCACGGCGACGGCCTGCAGACCCGGGACTTCGTCTACGTGGCCGACGTGGTCCGGGCCAACCTCCTGGCCGGGGAGCGTCCACTGGCCGTGCCGACGCCGATCTGCAACGTCGGGCGGGGGGAGAGCGTCACCATCCTGGAGCTGTGGCGCCGGGTCTGCGCCGCCGCCGGCGCGCCTTGCCCGGCCCCGGTCCACGCCCCCCCCCGGGCCGGCGACGTCCGCCACTCCCGGGCCGCCATCGAGCGGGCCCGGGCGCTCCTCGGCTTCCAGGCGACGGTGGCCCTGGAGCAGGGCCTTCAGGCGACGGTGGCCTGGGAGCGCCAGCGCCAGGAGGCCTGAGGCCTGTCCTGGAGGCCGTCGAAGCCGTAGCCGAAGCGCTCCAGGTCCGGGGCGAAGTAGCGCCCCACGAGCTCCCGGCTGCGAGCGTCGTAGTGCTCCCGGTGGTCCCGGGAACGGCCCGGGGAGGCGTTCTCGTGGGGCGCGCCGGGGAAGGGGATGTCCAGCTGGCGGCAGATGGTCTCGAGATCCGCGGCGAAGGTCTCGAGGCGACCGACGAAGTCCACCAGGATCTCGCCGTCCTCGGCGGCGAGATGCTCCACCTGCCGGCGGGGGCGTCGCTCGAGCATGAGCGCCACGAAGTCCGGGAAGGCGAAAGCGGCGGCGTGGGCGTGGAGGGGATGCTCGGGCAGGCGCCGGAGGTGGTGGTAGGCGCTGACCGCCCAGTCGTAGGGATTGCGGACGAAGGCGAAGCTGAGGTAGCGGTCGAAGGTCTCCGCCCCGAGCTTCGCCCGGATCTCCCGGGCGGTGGCGAACTTGTGGTAGCCGGTGACGTGCCGCAGGCCGTTGTGCTCCAGCCCGGCCAGGCGGTTGAAGCGCTTGATCATCGCCTTCACCCGGCCCCTGCTGTAGGCCACCCGGTCCACCCAGCGGGCGTGGGGTAGGAGGACCTTGACCACCGAGCTGCCGGCGGTCTTGAAGATGTGGACGAAGACGAAGTGCTTGCTGTGGGAGAGGATCATGGCAGACGTTCCTGGTCCGGGGAGCTGCCGCTAGGCTGGCAGACATGCCCAGGCGGAGAGGGGATGCCCGGCAGCGGCCGCAGGTCCTGAGGACGGCTCTGGGAGGCCTTCTCGCCGGCAGCCTGCTGGAGGCCCTCCTCCGCCCGGGACCGCCGGGACTGCAGGCCCTGGACCTGGAGTTCCTGGCCACCCTGGCCGGAAACCTGGTCCCGGGGCTGGTCCTGGCCGCCCTCCTCGCCAGGCGTCACCGCCGGCCCCGGGCCGCCGCCTTCACCCTCGGCCTGGCCATGGGGGGGGGCGCCCTCCTGGGGGCGCTCCTGGGCGACGTTCTCGGCCTGGGCAGGATGGCGACCCTCCTGGCGACGGCGCTCCTGGTCCTGGCGGCCTGGCGCCGCCCGCTCCCCGCCCCGCCCGGACCGCTGCTGCTGGCCGTGGATGGCCTCGGCGGGGTGGCCGTCCTCCTCCTTCTCCTCGGCGCCGGCGCCGTGGACCCTGCCGCGGCCGGCCGGGAGCCCCATGCCCTGCCGCCGGCCGCCGCCGGCACCGTTCCCGGCGGGCCGAACGTCCTCCTGGTCTCCATCGACAGCCTCCGGGCGGACGACGCCTTCCGGCCGGAGGTGCCGACCCCGACCCTGGACGGTCTCCGCCGGCGGGGTCGCTGGTCCCCGGCCGCCCGCACGCCGGCGCCCTCGGCGGTGCCCGCCCACTTCGCCATGCTCACGGGGCGGAGCCCCGCCGACCCGGCCTGCCGGGACGCCCGGGGGCGCTTCGTCCCGGCGGCGGGCGTGCCGACCCTGGCCGAGCTCCTCCAGGCCGCCGGCTGGCGCACGGTGGCCGTCCTCTGGAACAGCCTGCCCGGCGACGAGGCCGGCCTCGCCCGGGGCTTCGAGCTCTACCACAACCCGGCCCGGCGGAGCCCCAAGTTCCTGGCGGCCGAGACCCTCGCCCGGGGCACCTGGCTGGCCGTCCTGCTGCCCCGGCCGGAGGCCCGGAAGGTGCTCCTGTGGCTGGCCGGCCGGCGCATCCGGGGGCTCGAGGGCGACCCTCGCCGGCTCCTCCTCGGGCACGCCCCGGCCCGGACCGGGGCCCGCCTGGCCCGGGCCTACCTGGAGCGTCTCGAGGCGGGAGCCCGACCCTGGTTCCTGTTCCTGCACTTCCCGGACCTGCACCAGCCCTACCTGCCCCCCCCCGAGACCCGGGGCCTGCGCACCGCCGGGGCGCCCCTGCCTCTTCCCTACACCGATCTCGCCCCGGACACGCCGGGCCTCAGCGAGCGGATCCAGGAGGACCTCCGCCGCGGCGTCCCGGGAGCGCCCGCGGCAGCCGAGCACCTGCACCGGGTGTACCAGGAGGAGCTGGCCTTCGTCGACCGGCAGCTCGGGGAGGTGCTGGCGGCAGTGGCGGCGAGCCGGCGGCCGACCGTTGTCCTGGTCACCTCCGACCACGGCGAGCAGTTCGGCGAGCACGGGCGGATGGGCCACGGCAACTCCCTGTCCGAGACCCTGCTCCGGGTGCCCCTGTTCCTGGCCGGTCCGGGCATCGAGCCGGGACGCCTGGCCGGGATGCCGGTCCTGGAGGACGTGGCGCCGACCCTGCTCCGTCGCTGCGGTCTCCGTCCCCCCCCCGGGATGGCGGGCCACGATCTCCTGGCGCCGCCGCCGGGTCCCCGGAGCTGGCTGGCGGCCAGCGACGAGGCCCTGGCCTGCTACCGGGGCCCAGTCAAGCTCCTCTGCCGGGCCCAGGGGCTGGGCCGGCCCGAGCCGGAGCTGACCCCTCTGGCCC
>CAYMFV010000375.1:0-3428 GCA_964389745.1 uncultured Planctomycetales bacterium
GCCCTGGAGCTCCTCCTCAACGAGGCCATGAAGCTGGAGCGGCAGGCCTGGCTCCCTTCGGGGCCCCGGAGGCGGACGTCCGCGCCTTGACTTGGGGTGACTTGTTCGTGCTCATCAACCACAGATTCTACGGGGATGCCCTCCCCAACGGGGTGTCCCACGGGATTGGGGGGCGAACCAACCGGGCTGCCTCGCTCGATCCGCTGGCTGCGGCGTTCCGGCGTCCTCGGGGCCGAGTGGGTGGATACACTCGAGCTCACGCTGGCGCCCGCCGAGGACCCGGGCCGGTGACGCGCGGGCGACGTGCCCGGCAACGAGAGGAGACTGGTTCGATGCCTGACAAGCTGCAGTGGCAGGGCGAGATCGTGGCGGTCCAGCCCCGGATCCGGCTGACCCGGAGCTTCGACGAACGCAGCCACAGCTACCTTGGCTACGTCCTCCGCGTGCGCGGGCCCCTGGCCGGCGAGGCGGGCGAGTTCCTCGTGGCCATCGGCAAGGGGGCCCAGGCCCGACACGCCTTTCGCGCCGGCGACCGGGTCCGGGGCCTGGGCGTGCCCGTCGCCGACCCGCGGCTGGAGACGGCCGGCCTGTACAAGGCCAGCGGCCTGCACGTGGAAGCGCGTGGCCCCGAGGAGGTCTCCCCTTCCCCCCCCTTCCGCGGCGTGCCGCCGGAGCTCGAGGTGTACCGGGAACGCGGTCACCGGCGGCTGGCCGCCCGGACCTACGCCACCCGCTGCACGACCTGCCTCTGGGGCTGCGAGATGCCGGTGGTGATCATCGTCGACCCGTGGAACCCGGGGCGGCGCCGCTACCGCCGCGAGACCTTCTGCTACGGGCCGAAGAGCTGCCCGGTGTACCGGGCCGGCCCGACCCGCAAGGTGCCGGGCCGCCAGGGCATGTCCTGGGAGGAGGAGGACTGGGTCGACGAGGACGCCACCTCCCACCGGGGGCCGGACGACTGATCCTCTCCGGCGCCGCCCGGGCCCGGAGGCACCTGGCTGCCTCTTGCGGCCCCGAGAGCCTCAAGGCTCCACCAGGACCGCGGCGGGCATCGAGCTGCGCTCCGGCGGGCCGCCGATGGGGCCGGTCACGGCGGCCAGGTGGATGGTGCGGCCCACCAGGACCGCGGGTAGCTGGCCGGGTGCCAGGAAGATGGCCGCACCCGCCTCGCCCCGGTCGTCGAGGATGCCGGCGAAGCCCAGGGCCCAGGTCGGGTAGCGCCCGGCCGCGGTGGCGGCGAAGAGGGCGTCGGCGACCAGCGGCACCTCGAGGCCCTGCCAGGTCGTGCTTCCCCGGCCGTGGGCCGAGGCCAGGAACTGATAGGCCCCGTAGGCCGCGCCGGGGCCGAAGTCCAGGGTGAAGGGCACCACGCCGCCCTGGGAACGGGAGAGGGTGCTCTCCCGGGGCGTGAGGAAGGGCTCGAGACCGAAGGCGACGAGCCGGTCGTAGTGCCCTGCCCGCACGGCCAGGACGTCCGGGTAGCCGTCGCCGCTCACGTCGCCGAAGGCGAGGCTGCCGCCCAGCTTGGCCCCGTCCTCGCTGCCCTCCCAGGTCCACATGAGTTCCCGGCTGGCCCCCGAGTACACGAAGACGGCGCCGGTGAGGTCCCAGTTGCTGTTCTGCCACCGGGTGTGGCCGATGGCGAAGTCGGGCACGGCGTCCCCGTCCAGGTCCGCGCCACCGGCGATGGCCGCGGCGAAGCCGTCCCACAGCGTGGAGTAGCGCTCCCGGCCCGCCCCCCGGGCTGGAGAATGGAGCTCGACGTAGTGCTCCTGGTAGCTCCAGAACCCCGGCGCCGCCACCAGGAGGTCGCCACGGCCGTCCCCGTCCACGTCGCCGGCGCCGGCCACGGCCTCACCCAGGCGCTCGTAGGAGGCCCGGCCATCCACCCGGTAGAGCAGGGCGCTCGTGCGGCCCGAATACACGAAGCAGGCGCCGGAGTCGTAGCGGTCCCAGAGATCCAGGCCCGGCGCGCCCACGGCGAAGTCGGGAACGGCATCGCCGTCCACGTCGCCGAGCCCGGCCACGGCGTAGCCGAACTCCCAGGGGAAGGGATCCAGCTCGACCTGGAGGAGGAGGCGGCCCGTGGCGCCCGAGAAGAGCAGGGCGGCGCCGGGACCGTAGCCGGAGCCATCCCAGGCGGCCGGGGCGCCGGCCAGGAGGTCGTCCACCCCGTCCCCGTCCACGTCCCCGGCATCCGCCAGGGAGAAGCCCAGGTAGCCGTCCTGGCGGTCGCCCCGGATCGTACGCAGCAGGCTGCCGTCCGCCCCGGAGTAGAGGTGCACCGCGCCGCCGGTCCCGGCGCCCGGCACCGGGAAGGTCGGCTCGCCCACGGCCAGGTCGGGCACGCCGTCGCCGTCCACGTCGCCCAGGCCGCACACCGCGTTCCCGAATCCCTGGGAGGACGGGGTCCACTCCCGGAGGACGCTGCCGCTGGCGGAGTGGAGGCGGACGAACCTGCCGGCCCGGGCGACCAGGAAGTCGTCCCGGCCGTCGCCGTCCACGTCGCCGGCGCTGGCAACGATGGTCGCGTCGTAGCCATAGGCCAAGTCCATTTCGAGCCACGACACCCAGGTGTCGCCGCCGGCCTGGGCCGGCAGTCGGGTGGTGCCGAGAACGAGGAGGAGGATGGCAGCGAGGAGGGCGGTGCGCACGGGTCAGGGCTCGATGAAAAGGAGAGAGGGCGGGGTGGCGAAGACGGGCGGGCCAAAGAGCGGCGCCACCAGGGCGGAGAGCGCCAGGGTCCGGCCGACCAGGGCCGGGTCCAGGGCGCCGGGGGGGGGCGCCAGGGCGGCGGCGGCCCGGCCCCCGGCGTCGAGGACACCGGTCATTCCCAGGGCCCAGGGCGGGTAGCTACCGGCGAGGGTGCGGCGCAGGAGGGCGTCTGCCGCCAGGGGCACCTCGACGCCACCGATCCAGGTGGAGCCGACGCCGGCCGCCGAGGCCAGGAGCTGGTAGCGGTGCCAGGAGAAGGAGGACTGGAGGTGCAGGGAGAAGGCCGCCGTCCCCCCCCCGCTCTGGGAGAGGGCGGCCGTCCGGGGCGCGAGTGTCGGCCAGAGGCCGACCACCTGGGCCAGGCCGGTGGACTCGTTGCTGCCCGGGGGGACGGCGTACCGGTCGCTGACCAGGAGGTCGGCGTGGCCGTCGCCGTTCACGTCGCCGGCCACCGCCAGGGCGCTGGAGAAGATCACTCCTCGGGCCCGGTCCAGGACGACCGGCTCCTGGCCCGGGCGGCCCGAGAAGACGAGGACCGCCGGCGACTGTTGCGAGGAGCTGAAAGCCCCGGCGGCCACGTCCAGGCGGCCGTCGCCGTCCAGGTCTGCCCCCCCCGCCACGTGCGTCCCCAGGCGGGCATTGGCCTCCGGGCCCTGGAGCGGTTGTGTATCAGTAGGTCTGTACTTTCGCTCCCCCTCCTCCCCTCAACACCC
>CAYMFV010000376.1:0-3371 GCA_964389745.1 uncultured Planctomycetales bacterium
CTCGATGGCGACACGGGAGGGCTCGGCTCCGGCTCGGACGGCCTCCCGGAGTGCCTCGAGCGCGGCCTTGCCGTCGCGGCGGAGCCGCTGCAGACGGGCCTGCAGGAGCCAGGCTTCGGCGCGGTCCTCGCCGGGCGCGGAGCGGAGCCGCCGCAGGACCGTCGCTGCCCGGGCCAGGTCGCCGTTCTCGAGCCACCAGCGCGCCTGCTCCAGCCGCCCCAGGCCCGCGGGCGGCGGCTGCGTGACGCCGCCGAGCTCGCCGGCGGCCACGCGCAGCAGGTCGTAGACCGCCCGCTCGTCCATGCTGAAGGTCTCGCGCAGGACCTTCCCTTCCGGCGACACGATCAGCAACGCCTGGCCGAAGGTCGAGCCGCTGAGGCCATAGACCTCGGGATCCCGGAAGGGCGCCTCCAGGTCGCGCCGGAAGCGCAGCGGCACGAAGCGCGACTTCACCAGGGCCACGACGTCGGGCTCCATGAAAGGCCCGACCGCGGGCCCGTCGCTGATGTCGAAGCCACCGTAGACCTGGGCGACGACCAGCACCGGCCGGTGGAGCTTCCGGGCCCGGCGCGCGGCCTCCTCCCAGTCGGGCGCCCAGTCCAGCTCGCTGCCGCAGCGGGCAGCGAGCCTGCGCAGGTTGTGTTCCTCCCGCGCCTCCGCGGTGAGCGGGACCAGGGCGAAGGTGTCGAGGGCCGCCTCGAAGACCTCTTCCAGCTCGGTGAAGCGCTCCTTCGGGGCGTGGGCGTTGAGCGTGTAGATGCGGTCGTTCCCGGCCACGTAGTATTGGCGGACGCGGTAGCGCACTCCCCGCTGGGTCAGGTCGATCTCGACGCCAGGCGCCTGCTGGCCGGCCAGGCGGCGGCCCAGCTCGCTGAGTACCGGGTCGCCGTCCATCGCCCGCACCTGGGCCTCGATGATCGAGCGGGCTGCCGCGGGCGTCGTCACCGGGCCCTGCGCGTCGATGATCCGCACCGCGAGCTGCACGACCGCGGTGGTCGCCGGCGGCGACCAGGACGCCACGTAGCGGAAGGCGCCGCCCGCCGGCTCCTGGAGGACCCAGCCCTCGGGCGGCGTGATGCGGAACCCTTCGGCCGGCCTCTCCAGCGGCTCTTGGGGCGCTGTGGAGGCCACGAGGAACAGCAGGAGTGCCGCAGGCATGGCTGGGTTGTCCGGGAGTACGGCCCGGACCACCATCCGTCAGCGGAACTCCTGGAGCATAGCAGGCCCTGCGCCGCCCGGGCCGGCGGCGAACTCCGCGAGCAGGACCTTGCCGTCGTCGAAGCGCAGCTCGCTCGGGGCCTCCGCGCAGGGCAGCGAGAAGACCTCGAGCGCCTCGTCCACCTCGAGGCGGTGCATGCGGGTGCCGCCGGGTGTCCCCACGGCGACGCGCACCGGGAAGCGGAACACGGGCACGCCGCCGCCGCGGTCCTGGACCTGCTCGACGCGCAGCTCGACCGCCAGTCTCTCCTCGTTCCAGGACCAGGAGACGTCCAGCACGGGATGGCCGGGCCGGTACAGCCACTGCTCGAAGAAGTCGCCGAGATCCCGTCCGCTCGCAGTCTCGGCGGCGGCGACGAAGTCGGCGGTGGAGGCCGAGCCAAGGGCGTGGCGGTGCAGGAAGTCCGAGAGGGCGGTGAAGAAGGCCTCGTCGCCGATCTCGTCGCGCAGCATGTGCAGGACCGCGGCGCCCTTCTGGTAGAGGTGGCGATCGAAGATGTCGGAGGGATGCTCCCAGCGGTCGGTGACGATCGGGCGCAGGCGCTCCAGCTCCCGGGGGCTCTTCACCGAGCGCAGGGCGTCCAGGTGGGGCGTGAGGTCGCGCAGCTCGAACTGGGGAAACCGGGTCCGCAGGTGGTGGAGGAGCTGCCCCTCCCGGGAAGGCCGGCCGTCCCAGGGATCGCTTGCGATGTGAGCGTTGCCGGCCACCAGCTCGTCCCGGGAGGTGCGGGCGCCCTCGGCGGACGAGTGGGGCACGTAGAGCGTTAGGGGGGGGGCTGGCACGAGGGTCCACTTGAAGTCGGCGGCGAGGAGCTCAACGGGGCGGACCCGCTCGACGCCGCTCGCCCGCCGCACCTCCTCGGCGTCTTCGAAGGAGAGGCGCCGGCCCTCGTTGCGCTCCCGCTCCTCGTCCCGCTGGGGCAGGTAAAGGGTGGCCGTGCGGCTGCGCCCGTCGAGGAGCAGGTAGCTGCCGGGCGTCTCGATGCCGCAAAGGTAGAAGAACTGGTTGCTCTGGCGAAAGACGTCGAAGCCGCGGACGTCGGGAGCGCCCTGGACGAGCGCCAGGGCAGGCCCGATGCGCTCGTAGAGCCTCGCCCGCCGGGCGGCGTACTCTGCGGCGGGGAAGGGCTCGGGGACGAGGACGGACTCCTGGGGGGCCAGGGTGAGGGCCAGCAGGAGCGTGGCGAATCCAGGGGCGGGCAGGCACATGGGGCGTGGGGCATCCTCGAGCGCCACCCTACAGCCGTGGCCGTCAGTCGATGCGCGACTCCCTGGCGTTGCTGAGACGCAGCAGCCCCGCCCGGAATCCAGACTCGTGTGCTCGCTCGACCCGAGGAATGGGCCCCTGGCCGAACTTGGACCAAGCCACGATGGCAGGCAAGCCTGGCGGCAGGTTGACCACCTCAAGGGCAGCCAGGGATGCCGGCCTGTAGTCGCAAGGCGTGAGGATTGGCACGTCCGCCCAGCCCGATAGAGGCGGACCATCCCTCCAGCGGTGCCGCCACTCCGATTGCCGGGCCACCGGCCGGGGGAGTCCGGCCGGCCATCGCCCCGTGTACGGCTCACTGAAACCCTCTCGCTGGGGACGGGGACGAGCAGGCGGGGCAGATGGTGCCGGCAGAACGGAAGGAGCAGAGCAATGCCCAGGGGACAGGGGTGCAGCGATGAGGCCGGGACGCCCACCGCAGGGGACCCTGCCGCACAGGTTGCGACACCGTGACGCACGAAGGGCGACTCCTGGATTGGCAAGGGTCAGGGCCGACGCCAGGCCTCGTGGAGGTTGCCTGGCACTGGAGGACGAGGTTAGGGCTCCCGGTGACCCGCGGCGGGCAGCGATTCGAGCAGAAGGCGAAGCTGTGCGGCGCGGCGGGCCGCAGAATCGAGCTGCGCCTGCCAGGCCCCGGCACCCGTCGAGGCCGGCGTCCGGAGTCCCATTGCACCCTGCGAAAAGGAATTGAACCTGGGCAACAGGTTTCCTGGCACTCGGTAGCCCAAGTCCCTGATGGGCCATGCCGATAGGGTTTTGCGAAGTCCTGGGATGGAAAGGGCCTCGACGGCAGTTCGGCAGCCTTTCAGCGCAGGGCGCGGGAGGCGAAGCTGGATGGAGAACGGCATCCCGATCTGTCGAGGCCTGGACGCTGTGCGAAAAAAAA
>CAYMFV010000377.1:0-3367 GCA_964389745.1 uncultured Planctomycetales bacterium
CCTCTCGAGCCCGCCTCCGGGGTCAGCTGCCGACCCCAGGCAGGACTGCCGCCAGGTGGACCGCCAGCCGCCCGGCCACCTCCGCCCACGGGGGCGGCGCGCCGAGTTCCTCGGCCATGCTGGTCATCACCTCGGGATCCAGGCCACAGGGGTCGAAGCGGCGGAAGACCGCCAGGTCGGGGGCGACGTTCAGGGCCACCCCGTGATAGGCCACCCAGCGGCGTACTGCCACCCCGACCGAGGCGATCTTCCGCCCCCCCACCCAGCAGCCGGTGTTCCGGGGGTCCCGGCCGCCCGGGAGGCCGAAGTCCCCCACCGTGCGGATCAGGGCCTCCTCCAGGGCTCGGAGCCAGGCGTGCAGGTCCCGGGCCCCGGGCTCCAGGCGGACCACCGGCCAGGCCACCACCTGTCCGGGGCCGTGCCAGGTGGCCTTGCCGCCCCGGGTGACCTCCACCACGGGCAGCCCCAGGTGCCGGTAGTCCTCGGCCCGGGCCCCACGACCCACGGTGAGGACCCCCGGATCGGGCTCGCACAGGAGGATGGCGTCCTCACCCCCCCCCGCGGCCCGCTCGGCCACGAGGGCCAGCATCCGGGCCTCGGCCTCCGAGTAGGGCAGTCGGCCGAGGCGCTCCACCCGGATTCCGGGAGAGCCCCTGGCATCCATGGTCCTTCCTTCCCCCGACCGCGCCTACTTCGCGGCGTGGACGGCCCGCCCGTGGACGTCCTCGCAGGCCTCCATGAAGACCTCGGGGAGCGTCGGGTGGGCGTGGATGGTGAGGGCCACGTCCTCGGCGGTGAGCCCGGCCTCGATGGCCAGGGCCGCCTCGGCGACGAGCTCGGTCACCTCGGGGCCGACCATGTGCACGCCGAGGATGGTGTCCTCCGCGGCGTCGGCCACCACCTTCACGAAGCCCTCCCCGGCCCGCAGCGACAGGGCCCGGCCGTTGGCCCCGAAGGCGAAGCGGCCGACCTTCACCTCCCGGCCCTGCTCCTTTGCCTCGGCCTCCGTGAGGCCGACGCTGGCGATCTCCGGGTCGGTGAAGATGACCGCCGGCACCACCCGGGCGTCCCAGGCGGCCCCGGGGCGGCCGGCGATGGCGGCGGCGGCCACCAGCCCCTCGGCCGAGCCCTTGTGGGCCAGCATCGGCTGGCCGGCCAGGTCGCCGATGGCCCAGACGTGAGGGGTGCGGGTGCGCCGCTGGGCGTCCACCTCCAGGAAGCCGCCGGCGGAGGGCTTGAGACCGACGTCCTCCAGGCCGAGGCCGGCACTCCGGGGCCGGCGGCCCACGGTCAGGAGGATCCGGTCGGCGGCCAGGGCCCGGACCTCCTCGCCGACCTGGACCAGGACCTCGACGCCCCGGCCCTTCTTCTTCCACTCCAGGGCCCGGGCCCCGGGGAGCAGCTCGATGCCCGCCTTCTTCGCCCGGCGGATGACCACCCGGGCCAGCTCCGGGTCGGTGCCCGGGAGGATGCTGCCCAGGGCCTCCACCACCGTCACCTCGGCGCCCAGGTGCCGGTAGAAGGTGCCGAGCTCCATGCCGATGTAGCCGCCGCCGATGACCACCAGGCGCTTCGGCAGGAGGTCCGGCGTGAGGGCCTCGGTGCTGGACCAGACCGGGCCGCCGAACTCGAAACCCGGGATGGGCACGGGCTCGGAGCCGGTGGCCAGGACCAGCTCCCGGCAGCTCACCCGGGTGGTGCCCTCGGCGGTGCGGACGTCCACGGCGCTGGGAGTGACCACGGTGCCCCGCCCCCGGACGACCTGGATGCCCCGCTTCTTGAAGAGCATGCCGATGCCCCCGGTGAGCCGGCGGACCACGCCCGCCTTCCAGGCCAGGAGCTTCTCCAGGTCCACCTTCGGCTTGCCGAAGGTGATGCCCATCTCCTCGGCGGTGGCGGCCTGCTCCAGGAGGTGGCCGGCGGCGATCAGGGCCTTGGAGGGGATGCAGCCCACGTTCAGGCAGGTGCCGCCGAGCTCCGCCTCCTCGATGACGACGACCTGCAGGCCGTACTGGGCCAGGCGGATGGCGCACACGTAGCCGGCAGGCCCGGCGCCGAGGACCGCCACGTCGGTCTTGATTTCAGCCATTTCGGGGACCTTTTCGCACCTCTGCGGGTGGTCGGCGCAGCCCCTGGGCCGCGGCGAAGGCGGAGATTATAGGCTGGCGCAGCGATCGCCATGGACGACCCCGCCACCCCCACCGAGCGCTCCTTCTGGGACATCGTCGCCGTCCACGAGGCCCTCCTGGAGCTGGTCCTCCGCCACCAGGAGGCCCTGGTGGAGCGGGACCTGGCCGAGGCCCGGCGCCGCTGGGACGCCTTCGTCCGGGCCCAGCGCTCCCACATCGAGGCCGAGGACGAGGTGCTGCTGCCCGTTTTCGCCAACAGCGGCGAGGAGATCCTGGGCTGCTCCTCGGAGCTCCTCTTCCAGGAACACCGGAAGATCGAGCGCCTGGTCCGCCGCCTGGACCAGCGCCTGGCCATCTTCGAGCGGGCCGGGAAGCTGACGCCCCGGGACGTGGTCTACATGGTGGAGGAGGAGCGGATGCTCAAGGAAGTCCTGGACCACCACGACATCCGGGAGAAGGCCGGCTTCCTGCCGGCGCTGGACCGGCTGCTGGATGGCGAGAAGCGCGCCGAGGCCTGGCGCCAGGTGGACGCCATCCACGCGCGCGGCTTCGGCACGGTGCCGGGCCGGTAGCTCCTCCTCGTTCACCACCATCAGCATGTTCTGGACGCTCATCCGGAGCACCCGCGCTCGGGGCTCCCCGGCCTTCGTGAGTGATGTGACGAGCGTCAAGGATGCGCCGCTCTCCTTCAAGTCCGTGCTGCCCGCTTGCCGGCAACCACCTCGTCCGGCCTCAGCACCGGGCCAACTGCGAGTCGGGCTGCGGCAGTCTGCCTCCACCCCGAGCCCTGCAGCCGAACTAGCCGCGGCCGCCCCGGGAGAGGCCCTGCCAATGGCTCCACCTGGCGGCCGGCCGGTATACGGCTCTCCCGGTCCCTTCCAGGAGCCGCACCCACCTCCACGAGTCGGTGCACCAGGGAGACCCCCAGCAGGTGGTCAGGGAGACTCGTCCGATGTCTTGTCGCTTCTTCCGTTCCCGTGGCCCCGCACCATCGGTTCCGGGCCCAGCGAACCACTTGACGGAGCCGGTCGAAGGCTGCTATACGGCAGGGAGTCTCCAGAGCCAAGAGCTCCAGGACCTGTCACATCCGGCAACTGCCCACCCAGTGCCCGAGGTCAACCCACGGCATGAGCGGAAAGCGACGTACACTCTTCACTTCCCTGTCTGGCGAACCACCTCGCCAGTTCTGTCGAGCGCCCGCTTGGGCCAGTTCGCTAGACCGGCCCAATAGGAGTTAG
>CAYMFV010000378.1:0-3365 GCA_964389745.1 uncultured Planctomycetales bacterium
GGCCAGGAGCGCGTCGGCGGCCGGGGCCCCGTCCACCTGGACCCGCTCCTGCCAGCGCTCGAGGTGGGGCGAGACGTAGAGGCCGGTGCGGAGGCCGGCCGCCCGCAAGGCCCGCTCCAGGTAGTGGCAGGTGCTGCCCTTGCCCTTCGACCCGGCCACGTGGATGGCGGGCGCAGCCCGCTGGGGGTCGCCCAGCCGGGCCAGGAGCTCCCGGACGCCCTTGAGACCGGGCCGGTCGCCCCGCCGGCGCTCGCAGCGCTCGTAGTCGGTGCGGCGCGTCAGCTCGCGCCAGAGGCTGGCCAGCCCGGTCACGGCCCCAGTCTAGCCGGGGGCTCGTGACCGGACCCCGGAGCGGCCGATATACGTAGGAGAAGCGCGCCTGACACCACCTGGCTTCCATGCGACGAGGCTTCGCACCTGCCGACCTGGGAGACCTCGGCCTCCGGCACGAGGTGAACGTCTTCCTCTTCCACCTGGGCGCCGCCGGCCCGGAGTACCTCCTCCTCCAGTCCCGGCCCCGGCAGGAGGCCGCCTGGCGGCCAGTGGTCCGCCGGGTGGACCTGGACGAGGACCTGGTGGAGGCCGCCCTCCGGGCGGTCCGGGCCGAGACCGGGCTGGACAGCCCCTTCCACGTCCTCCTGCCCGGCACCGGGGTGGTGCACAGCGTCGGCGACCTGCAGCTCGTGGAGTGGCCCCTGGGCCTGCGCATCCGGGGCGCCGACGCCGCTCGCCTGCGCCCCCGGCCCTCCCTGGCCGCCGCTGTCTGGCAGGGCTTCCAGGAGGCCCTCCTGTCCCTGGAGGACCCGGCCCACCGCCAGAACCTCCTCCAGGTGCACCTGCGCCTGCACGCCGCCTGACGCCGGCGGGGTCAGGTCCCCCGCTTGCCCCCCCCCCGGGCGAGGCGACGGAGTGCAGCGATGGCCCGGAACTCCATGCGGGCGTCCCAGGCCGGCTGACCCAGGACCTCGGCGCCGTCGGGGATGTCCGAGAGGGCCGCTGCCAGGCCGCCGAGTTTCGCTCCGGCGCCGATGCGCAGGTGGCCGGCCGAGGTGGCGCCCCCCGCCAGGATGGCGCCGTCGCCGACCTCGGTGCTGCCCGCCAGGCCCACCTGCCCGCACAGGACCACGCAGCGGCCGATGCGGCAGTTGTGGCCCACCTGCACCAGGTTGTCGATGACCGTGCCGTCGCCGATTGTGGTGGCCCCGAAGGTGGCCCGGTCGATGCAGGTGCCGGCGCCGATGTGCACGCCGTCGCCGATCTCCACGGTCCCCACCTGGGGGACGGGCACGTGGCGGCGGCCGTCCCAGACGTAGCCGAAGCCGTCGGCGCCCAGGACGGCGTTGGCGTGGACCACGCAGCCCCGGCCGATGCGCACGCCGTGATACACCACGACGCCCGGGAAGAGGACGGTGCCGGCGCCGATGTGGGCCTCCTCGCCCACGTGCACCCCGGCCCGGAGGACCACGCCGTCCTCCAGGCGGGCACCGGCGGCCACCGAGCACTGGGGGCCGACGGCCACGTCCCGGCCCAGGACCGCCCCGGGGTGCACCCAGGCCGTAGGATGGACGCCCGTCGCCACCGGGGGGGGGGCGGGGTGGAAGTGCCGGGCCAGGAGGGCCCCGGCCAGGGCCGGGTTGGTCACCCGGATGCAGGGCCGGCCGCCGGCGTCGAAGTCCTCGGGTACCAGGGCCAGGCCCACCCGGGAGTCCTGGAGGATGGCCCGGACCTCGGCGCTCCGGTCCCGGCCCCGGACATCCCGGCCGGCGGCCACGAAGGCGGCCTCCTCCGGACCGGCGGCGGCCAGGGCCTGGACCCCCGTGATCCGCCCGGGGAGGGGCTGCCGGCCGTCCCCGGGGTCGAGGCGCCCGCCCACCAGGGCGGCAGCCTCCTCCGGGGTGAGGGACGTGCCGGGTGCGGGGCCCGGCGGGGTGGCTGCGTCCTGCATGGGCGCCAACTCTAGTGCGGGGCGGCGGCCCCTGTCAGGACCCGGCCAGGCGCCAGGCGGCCAGGAAGTAGCCCAGGACCAGGAGGGCGCCGGTGAGCCGGCCGCCAGCCGGGACCCGGCGGCCCAGCCTGCCGACCAGGGCCGGCAGGGCCACCACGGCGCAGGCCCCCAGGTTCACCACCAGGCCCGGGAGCAGGTAGGCGGCGTCCAGCTCGGTCCGGGCCCGGAGGGCCACCACCCCCCCCACCACCAGGAGGTTGAAGCTGTTGGAGCCGAAGACGTTGCCCACTACCGCCCCCCCGGCGCCGTGGCGGGCGGCGCGCAGGCTGGTGAACAGCTCCGGGGCCGAGGTGCCGACGGCGGCGATCAGGTACCCGGCCAGCCCCTCGCTCCAGCCGAAGCCCGCGGCGACCCCGAGGGCGCCCCGGAGGAAGGCGTCGGAGGCCAGGGCCAGGAGGGCGAAGCCGCCGAGCATGAGCAGGGTCTGGAGGGCCGGGTGGAGCTGCCCGACCACGTGGGGGGGGTCGGCCTCCCCGGGGCGGTTGCTGCCGTGGCCGGAGCGCAGGCTCGCCCCCACCGACAGGGCGAAGGCGGCCAGGAGGACGACGCCCCCCAGGGGGGGGATCTCCGGCGTACCAAAGAAGGGGAAGGCGGCCAGGCAGCCCAGGAGGAGGAGGGTGGCCGGCAGGCGGCCGATGCCGGCGAAGGGCACCCGGCCGCGGCTGACGAGCATCATCAGCCCCAGGACCATGCCCGTGTTGAAGGCGTTGGAGCCCGTGACGTTGCCCACCGCCAGGGTCGGGTGCGCCGGGGCGGCGGCGCCGCTGACGAAGAGCTCGGGCAGGGAGGTGCCGGTGGCCAGGAAGAGGATGCCGGTGAGCCACTCGGGCCAGTGGAGGCGCCGGGCCAGGCCCAGGGCGCCCTTCACGGCCAGCTCGGACCCGGCGAGGAGACCCGCCAGCCCGCCGAAGAGGTAGAGCCAGTGCACGGGGCCGCCTAGATTAGGCCCGCCCATGGCCGCCGGCTCCGAGGATGCGCCCCTGATCGGCCTGACCGTCGAGGTCCTGGAGGCGCCCTGCTACGAGGGCCGCCGCCGCTACCAGCTCTTCACCGACTACACCCCCTGCCTGCGGCGGGAGGGTGCCCTGTGCGTGCTCCTCCCCGGAGACGCCACGCCGGCAGAGCGGCGGCGCCTGGTGGCCCAGCTGGACGGCCTGCTCCTTACCGGCGGCGACGACCCGGACCTCCGCCTCCTGGGAGGGCCGGCGCCGGAGCCCGGCCGCAAGCCGGTGCCCCCGGCCCCGCAGAAGGCCCCCCACGGCCAGCGGGCCCGGGCCGAGGCGGGGGCGCGGCCCCTCCGCGGCGTCGCGCCGGGGTGGCCGGCCCGGCGCGGGGTCTCGCTGCGCTTCCGCCGGCTCGG
>CAYMFV010000379.1:0-3362 GCA_964389745.1 uncultured Planctomycetales bacterium
GAGACGGAGGTCGGCCAGGGTGGCCGCCACCTCCGCCTCGCTGGCGCCGGACCAAGTCCAGCCCTCCGGCGTCCACAACCAGTAGGCATCGATCGGCTCCAGGCGGGCGAGCCGGGTGAAGATGCCCTCGTAGAGGCGACGCCGCGTGCCGGGGTCCTCGGGGTCGAGCCCCCGCGCTTCGAGGCGCCCCCGGACCACCTGCGGAATCGTCAGCGGCGTCTCCGTGCCGAGCACGGCGCCGATGCCCACCTCGCGTCCGTGGGCCAGCACCTCGCGCAGCATCGCCCCGGCCCGATCGAAGACCTCGACGCTCCCCTCCGGGGTGGTCGGCTTCGGGCGCTGCCCGCGGGTGACCTCCGGCCCGAAGTCGTCGGCCGGGAAGAGCCAGCCGGCGCCGGCGGCGAAGTCGCTGGTCGGCATCGCCGCGTAGCCCCACGCCCCCCCCCGAGTGCTCGCCCAGCGGCTGGGGGCAGCGAAGCGCACCGAGCCGTCCTCCCGGACGTCCTCGGGCAGCCCGATCCAGACCAGGGGCTCCGGGCCGACGCCACCCTCCGGGTAGCAGTGCAGCCCGATCGTGTTCATGCGCAGCCTGGCAAGCTGCTCCAGGCAGGCCTTCCAGTCGTCCCGGTCCCACCAGTCCGGCCCCTCGGGGAAGTCGTGGAAGGGCAGGATGCCCCGCCGCGGGAACAGCGGCGCGTGGACCTCGTCGAGGTCCGGAATCGCGAAGGACCGGCGCTCGTCGGGCAGCACGTCGCCGTGCAGGTAGAAGCGGGCGCCGAGGACCTCCGCCAGGCGGTAGGCGCCGTACAGGACGGCGACGTCGCTGCCACCGGTGATCTGCAGGACGGCGCGGCCCGGCCCGGCACGGGTCACCAGGTGGAACTCCTCCCGGGGCAGGGATGCGTCCACGGCGAGGACGATGGCGTCCCCGCGCCCCGGCAGCTCGCCGGTGATGGACAGCAGCTCCCCGGTGATCTGGTAGGCATAGCGCCGGACCTCTCGCGCAGCCAGGAGCTGGGTGAAGGAGGCCCCGGGCCGGCAGACGATCGCGGCGGCTCGCACCGGCCCGGCCGGCCGCGGGAGCACGCTGCAGCCGGTCGCGCCCGCCAGCGCGGTGAGGGCAAGGAGAAGGAGGAGTCGTCGCATGTGGCTCCTCGCGGCCAGCCCAGGTGTGCGGGCAAGGCTACACCGATCCGCTCACTCGTAGAACCAGGAGGTCGGGATGATAACCAGGCGGTGCTCCTCTGGCTTCCGCGGGTAGATGGACTTGCGGTCGTAGGTCACGAGCACGTTGTCACCGTGGAAACCGAGGTTGGGATAGTCGACGAGACCGTAGCCCGGCGGGAGCTCACCGACGTGGTCGGCGGGCCGGCGGAGTGTGTCAACGACTTTGAGACAGGTACCATTGGGGTTTACTGAGCAATGCCCGTTGAGCCGAGCTCGGGTGGGTTGATCCAGACCTCTGCCGGGGCCTGCGGGGCTCTTGGGCAGCGGCAGCCTGCGGCCCGGAAACGCTCACGGTCGGCCACAGTGTACCACGGGGGCAGGGCCGCATCCTGCTCCACGGCCGTGCGCCCACCGCGACTCGGCCGCGGCATGACCTCGTTGAGGTGCACGCTGGCCGCCGCCAGCCGCTCCGCCTCCAGCCACGGCGGGCCGCACGGCGCCCCGCTCCGCGTCTCCAGGTCCTCCTTCAGCTCGCGCATGCCGCGCTCACTCCAGGCATTGTGTTGCGGCGTATGCGGCAGGTTGCGAAGCACCACCACGCAGTGTCTCTCCAGCACATCCAGCACCTCGTGCCCGCGGTTCTCGGGACCGCCATCCATCGCCACCACCGCCGGCCACCAGCCGCGCCTTGACACCCTGTCAGCTGACGGGCCATGATCGGGTCTCCGACTCCCTACGGATCGAGGACGGCCAGGAGGTGCGCATCCTCCTGGCCATTGAGCCTGACCTGCCCTCTCCAGGTGTACTTCCGCAAGGCCTGGCCGTCGCCCCTAGGTGCCCAGGCCTGGACCTCCACATCGTACTCCCCTGGCTTCAGACCCGGGATGTCGAAGCCGCCTCCCAAGTCGAGAGTTGTCTGTCGGATCCTGGCGGCTGGATCACCGTCCATGGAAGCCAGTGCCGTCACACGGCCACCCCAGGGGACCCAACCGTCTACGAAGGCGACCTGTCCCCGCAGTCGCCCCGAGGCCGCGACCTGCCACGTACCCAGAGCGGTCTCCTCCTCCACCCTGACGTCTTGCCAGGCGACCATGCCTTGATCGCCACACAGGGCTATCCGCCACTCTCCGGGCGTCATGCCGTCGAGTGCGAAGCGCCCGGCAGAATCGGTTCTCGATGTGAAGGGCCAAGCGGTCGCGTCGGACACCAGTGTCCCGCCATGCCACTCCCGCACACCGTGGCCTTCCAGTCGCACGGGCCACGCCGCGACCTGCGCACCGGTGACCGCTTGCTGGGTTGCTGCTGCCACGACTCTGCCAACCACGCGGCATCTGCGAGCATCCCTCGCGTGGATCCGCAATCGACCAGGTACGGCCATGACAGGCCCGACCATACCGCCACTGTCCCGCCACCTGTACACAAGATACACCATGCCCTGCTCGACGTACACCGTAGTGGCTTCTTTGCCCTTCGACCACTGGCGGCCTGGAGCTGTCACTGCCCACTCCTGGCCGCCCTCTCCATCCACGAGCCTGACAACGAACAGTTCCGCGGAATCGTCCCGGCTGGTCCCTGCCAGTCCCCCCAGGTCGATCCTGCATAGGGGCCGCAGCGCCAGCCGCACATCATCCCCTGCCCGAGCGCCTTCTCGGGTGCCTCGCCCATAGCCCACCTTCTGTGCACCTATCCTATCCTGGGCACCATCTCTCAGGCCACCCATGGTGAATCGCCCCAGACTGTCGCTCAGCGCATGGCCGGCGATCAGGCCACTACCCACCATGTCTGTTGCAGTGACCCTGCATCCCGCGACCGGCGCGCCCTTCAGGTCCACGATGACGCCTGTGACAACGCGCCCTGGTGAGAGAACCACCCGCAGCTCTGCCGCCATGCCGTGTTCGGTCAGCAATATTGGCGCCTTCCATGCCGTGGCATGCCCATTCGACTTCACCAGAACTGCCCACACACCGAGAGCCAGCCCATCCAGCGTGGCCTCTCCGTCCTTGGCGGTCATGACCATGCGATCCTGCCCCACCCGCAAACGTTCGCTTTCCTGCGCCAGCAGGGGAATCCCCATAGCCTTGAGCAGTGTTGCCTTCACAACGGCTCGCAGGGGCTTGCCCCGCCGGTCCACGACCGTGACTGTCAAGGCCCGGCCAAATGGACCCACCCCTGGTTCGGCCAAACGGACCCACCCT
>CAYMFV010000380.1:0-3357 GCA_964389745.1 uncultured Planctomycetales bacterium
GCCAGGAAGGACTCCTCCAGGGAGGCCTGGAGGACCGCCTCCACCTCCTCGACCTGCTCGTCGGGGCCCGGCGCCGTCGCCGCGGCCGGCTCCCCCGCCGCCGGGGGGGGGACGGCGGGCCCGGCCTCGGCTGCGTCCACCTCGTAGATGCCGGTCAGGCGGCGCAGAACCTGGTGCAGGGGCTCGCCCCGCTCCTCCAGGCGCCGGGTGGCCGCCCGCAGGGCCTGGACGTAGTCTTCGAAGGTGGTGCCCTCGACCCGGACGCCGGTCTCCGCCGCCAGCCGGTCGACGATGGCCAGCATCTCCTCCCGGAGCAGCTCGTAGAGCTCCTTGCCCTGGACCTGGGCGGCAGCCCGGGCCAGGGCCAGGGACACCGAGAGAATGGCGTTCATGCCGAGGTTCTGCTTGCGCTGCATGGCCTCGACCGCCGCCGCCGCCGGCGCGTCGGCGGCCAGCTTGCCCCGCCGCCGGGCGACCCGCAGCTCCAGGCCCAGGAGGCCCCGGTCGATGTCGAGCAGCGACAGGGCGGCCACGTTCCGGTCCTGGAAGTAGGGGGCGATGACCTCCCGGACGTTGGCCACGGCGGTCAGGCAGCCCTTGCCCTGGTAGCGCAGGGCCCGGCGCCAGAGGTCGAGGAGCGCCCGGTCCCCGGTGGCCCGGACCCGGGCCTCCTTCACGTCCTTGCGGAAGGCGACCACCCCGGGCTCCACCTCCCGGAAGAGGTCCCGGTGCCGCTCGACCACCTCCCGGTGCTCGGCCACCTCGATGACCGAGTCCACCAGGTGGATGGCCTCGCCCTCGCCGGCGGAGGTGCCCAGGGGGGTGGCCCCCCGGAAGCGCATGGCGACGCCCAGCTCGGCCAGCATCACCTCGACCTGGCTGCCCACCGTCGGGATGCCGGCGTTGGTCGGCTCCTCCCAGGAGCGGATCCGCCGCACCAGGGCCCCCTCGCCCTCGGCCAGGGCGCCGGAGCCGAGCTCCTCGCCCTCGCCGGCCTTGAGCATCAGCTCGGCGACGGTCTGGTACTTGATCAGCCGCTCCGTGTTCGCCCCCCCCCCGGCCTTCAGCCCCAGGGCGTTGGCGGCCATGGCGATCTGGGCCTCCATGTCGTCGTTGGGGCTCTTGGAGCGGTGGGAGACCACCAGCTCCTGGCCCTTGCCCAGGGCGACGAGCATCGCCAGCAAGGTCTCGTAGAGGGTGCCGATCTGGTTGGCCTTGATCAGCGCGGCGTTGCTCAGGCCCTGGTCGGCAGCCTCTTCGATGGTGGCGTCGTTGGTGGTGACCAGGTCGTCGCCAATGATGAAGATGCGGTCGCCGAGGCGTTCCTGGATCTTCTTCCAGCCCTCGTAGTCGTGCTCGGAGAAGCCGTCCTCGATGGAGAGGATGGGGATCTCGTACTCCTCGATGGCCCGGACATAGAGCTCGAGGATCGCGTCCCGGTCGAGGACCACCTTGGTCTTGTCCCGCCAGAAGAGGTACATGCCCACGGCGTCGGGCTGGTTGAACTCCTCCCGGTAGGCCTTCTCCAGCTCGCTCAGGGCCGGGTCCAGGGCCAGGGCCACGTCCACGCCGGGCCGCAGCCCGCACTCCTGGATGGCCTGCTGGAGCATCGCCCACAGGCGCACTTCGGGCAGCGGGTAGTCGCCCTTCTCGATGTACGGCGCCAGCCCCCCCTCCAGGCCGATGCCCATCACCCGGCAGCCCTCCTCGTTCTCGATGATCTCCTTGAGGCGGGTCTGCAGCCGGGTGGTGATCTCCTGGGCCTCCTGGTAGTCCTCCGCCCGGAGGATCAGGAACATCGCCTCCTGCATCGAGATGTTCGACTCCGGGTACTCCTTCTCGGTGTGCCGGCCGCCCATGCCGCAGTTGCGGAACTGCCAGGGCGCCGTCACCGGGCCCAGGGCCGGGTGGACGATCCGCTGCATGCGGCTCGTGAGCATCCGCTCCCTGGCCCGGGCCGCCTCCCGGGACCAGCCGCCGGCCACCTGGTCGCCGGCCACGGCGACGGCCTTCTCCCGGGCCTGGCGCTCCCGTCGCTGGAAGGCCCGGTACTTGCCCGGGTCGGCCAGGAGGAAGTCCAGGAGGCCGACGAAGCCGAAGCCCAGGCACAGGCGCCCGAGGTAGAGGGCCGACATCGAGGGCAGGAGCAGGCCTGCACCCAGGAGCAGCACCGCCGGCGGCAGGAAGGCCATGGCCAGGTTGCGGCTGGCCCGGGGGCCGGCAGCGGCCACCGCCAGGTTGTAGGGGGCATCGGGGTAGTAGTTGAGCCCCTCCCGCTTGACGCCGTCGGCCTTGCCGTAGGGGATCTTCAGGAACAGGCCGGCCAGGTAGAGCCAGCGGGCGGGTCCCCGCTCCTCGAGGCGCGGGCGCACCCGCTCGAGGACCGCGTCGTTGAGAGCGTTCAGGCGGGCGGCGGTGAGGAAGTGGCCCATCTCGTGCCAGGCCACCCCCACGTGGAAGGTGAGATACATGAAGAGCGCCGAGACCAGGGTCTCGGGGCTCGCGAAGATGAAGCGCAGGACCTCGCCCTTCGCGACCTCGCCCAGGGGCAGGGCCAGGACCGAGGAGATGAAGGCCACGTGGAAGGCCACCAGGATGTGGTTCGCGATGACCCATCCTTCGTGGAGCATGGCCCCCTCGGGGCCGCCGGGGCGGCGGCGGCGGAACAGGCGAAGGAGGCGGGAGGAGGGGCGCCGGGGAAGCCGGCGGGCGGGGCGATGGCTCGACATGGCTCTGGAAGGCAGCCGGCGGCCGGAGGGGACGAGAGCGGCCCTCCTGGGGGACGAGGGCAGGATATTTCCCTGGCGCCGGGCTTGGACAGGGGATTCTAACCCCGCCCCGCTGCCACCGGGCGGGAACCCCGGGGTCCCTTCCACCGTCTGGGAGGACGGCGGGCGCTTCCTGCCCGGCGTAGAATTCAGACGGCCGGCAAGGCTCCCCCGGGCCGTCATCCCCCGTCCACCCAGCACCGTGCGCAGCTTCCCCTCCCTCCTCGGCCTCCTCCTCCTCGCCGGCCCCGCGGCCGCCCAGAACGTTGGCGGCGCCTGGTCCGAGTCCGCCTTCCCCCCCGGGACGAACCCCGGGGACCAGGCCGGGGCCGCCCTGGCCGTCCTCGGCGACCTGGACGGCGACGGCATCCCGGACACGGCCGTTGGCCTCCCCGGCGCCGACCCCGCCGGCCTCGCCTCCGCCGGCAGCGTGCTGGTCTTCAGCGGCGCCACCGGCTCCCCCCTCGCCCGCTTCGACGGCACCGCGGCCGGGGAGCAGTTCGGCTACGCCCTGGCCGCCCCCGGAGACATGGACGGCGACGGCGTCCCCGACCTGGTGGTCGGGGTCCCCTACGCCGACCCGGGCGGC
>CAYMFV010000381.1:0-3345 GCA_964389745.1 uncultured Planctomycetales bacterium
GCGCCGCCGCGAGGCGGAGGGCCTGCGTCGGGTCTTCCCCGCCGCCGGCTACGTCCTCTGTGCCGCCCGGGACGTGCCGGCCGCGCCCCTCGGTGTCCAGGACGCCGCCGGCCGCTGGAAGGACCCGCCGGCGGCCTGGCGCTGGCAGCGATGTCTGGCCCGGGGCGAGGTGCCGGCGCCTACGCACCTGGCTCCGCCCCCCCCCGACGGCCTGGAAGAGGGAGAGGATCTGCCGGTCGTGGAGGTCCTGGAGGCCGCTGCCCGGCGCCGGCTGACCGCCGGCGAGGTCCTGCGCCACCGCCCGGGCCTGCGCCACGGCTCGTGGCGCCTCCGGGAGCACGTCCTCTGGACCGGGGAGCTGGTGCTCCGGGGACCCGCCGCCCGGCCACCGTTGCGTCCCTTCCTGGAGGCCGAGGTCCTGGCGAGCCTGCAGCAGGGTCGGGTCCTGGCCGCCCCCCCCCGGCGACTGGCCCGGGCCGTGCTGGTTGCGGCCGTGGACCGGCACGACCGGGAGCGGGTCGAGGAGCTGCCCCTGGTCGTGGCGGTGGCCTGTGGCCCGGGCGCTCTCCTGGTGAGCACGCTCGAGGACCGGAGCCCCCTGGGCCGGGCGGTGCACCGGGCCCTGGGCGCCTGGACCGTGGCCGCAGCCAAGGCCGGCTGCCTGCCGCTGCTGGATCCTCCTCCCCCCCCCCGCAGCTTCTTCCTGGGGGGCCCGTGGACCCTGGAGGGCCCGGGGGTGGCCGGCGGCCGCCAGGCGGTGCGCACGGGCACACCGGCGGCCAACCACGGCCGCAACGTCTTCCAGGGCGAGGCCACCTTCCGCGGCGTCGTCACCTTGCCCGGGGACTGGGAGGGCCCCTGCTGGCTGCGGGCCGAAGCCATGGGCGATGGCTGGACCCTGGCGGTGGACGGCGTCGAGGTCCTGCGCCATGGCAAGCTCCAGGGCACCTGGGACGCTGGCCGGGACCGGCCCTGCGACGCCGACCTCACCGGAATCGTGCTGCCTGGCCGCCGCCAGGAGTGGTGCTTCCGGGTCCGGGATCACCGGGGCGCCGGTGGCCTCGTCGGTCCCCTGTATCTCCACGCTGGCCCGCCGCCGCCGGGCCTGCTGTACTGACGGCCATGGCCACCCTGGAGCTCCGCGGCCTGCGCAAGGTCTTCCCCGGCGGGGGCGTCGCCGTCCGTGACCTGGACCTGCGGCTGGCCGCCGGAGAGTTCCTGGTCCTGGTGGGACCGTCCGGCTGCGGCAAGTCCACGGTGCTGCGCCTGGTGGCCGGCCTCGAGACGCCCAGCGCCGGGGAGATCCTCCTGGACGGCCGGGTCGTGAATGGGTTGGAGCCCCGGGAGCGGGATGTGGCCATGGTCTTCCAGAACTACGCCCTCTACCCGCACCTGACGGTGGAACGCAACATCGCCTTTCCCCTGAAGATGGCCCGGCTGCCCCGCCGGGAGCGGCGACGGCGGATCCGGGAGGCTGCGGCCATGCTCGGGATCGAGGAGCTCCTGGACCGGAAGCCGGCCCGGCTCTCCGGGGGCCAGCAGCAGCGGGTGGCCCTGGCCCGGGCCCTGGTGCGCCGGCCGCGGCTCTTCCTCTTCGACGAGCCCCTGTCCAACGTCGATGCGAAGCTCCGGGGGGAGATGCGGGCCGAGCTGGCCCGGCTGCACCGGCAGCTCGGCGCCACCATCCTCTACGTCACCCACGACCAGGTGGAGGCCATGACCCTGGGCCAGCGCATCGCCGTGCTCCAGGGGGGGGCGTTGCAGCAGGTCGGCCCTCCCGAGGAGGTCTACCGCCGCCCGGCCAACCGCTTTGTCGCCACCTTCATCGGTTCCCCCCCCATGAACCTGCTCCGGGGCAGTGCCGCCGCGCCGCTGCGGCCGCCGGGGATGCCCGCCGACTGCCTGGTGGGCTTCCGGCCCCACGACGTGCGCCTGGGCGACGGCCTGGAGGCCCGGGTGGAGCTGGTGGAAGACCTCGGCCACGAGCTCCTGGTCCATGGCCGCCTCGGCGAGGACCCGGTGGTCCTGGCCGTGCCCCCCGGCGCCCTGCCCGGCGGCGCCGGCAGCCTCCGCTTCGCCCCGGCACCCGGGGCCGTGCACTGCTTCGACGCCGCCACCGGCGCCCGTCTGGCGTGAGTTCCGCCGCGCTCCTCCTGCTGCTCCCGGTGCCGGCGCCCCTCGCTGCCCCCCCCCAGGCTCCCCACGATACGCCACCCCAGGCGACGCCGGCGGAGGTCGAGCTCCAGGTCCTGGTCCACCCACCCTGGTTCGAGGGCTTTCCCTATCTGGAGGCGA
The DNA here is from genome assembly GCA_964389745.1 of uncultured Planctomycetales bacterium. GTDB lineage: Bacteria > Planctomycetota > UBA1135 > UBA1135 > UBA1135 > CAYMFV01. Next base: position 2,296 of record CAYMFV010000381.1, read on the forward strand.
CGGCCCGGGCCTTCGAGGGCCGGCATCCTGGGGTCCGGGTGCGGCTGCTGTCCAGCGGCAGCGCCGCCGGCGAGGCCGACAAGCTCAAGTTCATGCTCGCCGGAGGCCTGCCGGTGGACGTCACCTGGATCGACGTCACCGAGTTCGCAGCCTTCCTGGACCAGGAGGTGCTCCTCGACCTCCAGCCCTTCTTCGACAGCGACCCGGCGTGGCGCCCCGAGGACTACTTCCCCCAGATCCTCGACGCCATGCGCGACCCGCGTGGCCACCTGTACGGGCTGTGCAGCACCTTCACGCCCTACGTGATGTACGTGAACCTCTCCCTCCTGGAGGAGGCGGGGGTGCCCCGGCCGCCGGACGACTGGACCTGGGAGGACCTGGAGGCACTCTGCCGCCGCCTGACCCGGGACGAGGACGGGGACGGCCGGCCGGAGGTCTACGGCATCTCCGTCACCCAGTGGCTCCAGGCCCTGGCGCCGTGGATCTGGCAGAACGGCGGCCGCTTCCTGGACGAGGAGGGCCGCTGCGCCCTGGACGAGCCGGCGGCGGTGGAGGCGGTGGCCTTCCTCCAGCGCCTGATCCACGAGGAGAAGGTGGCCAGCAACGATGCCACCTTCGAGAACCAGATGTCCGTGGGGCTGTTCCTGGCCGGGCGCACCGCCTTCTATGGCCCCGTGGGCTACTGGGAGACCTACCGTTTCAAGGAGATCCGGGACTTCCGCTGGGACGTGATGCCCCTGCCCCGCCGGCGGCAGGCGGCCACCGCGGTGGCGATGCGCTTCTACGTGGTCCCCCGGGTGAGCCGCCATCCGCTGCTGGCCTACGAGTTCGTCCGGGCCCTGGCCGGGGACACCATGCAGCGGGGCCTGGCCCGGATCGGCAACGGCGTCCCGGGCCTGCGCCGGGCGGCCTTCGGCCCCGACTTCCTGAAGCCCGACGTCCCCCCCGAGCGGGAGCAGGTCTTCCTGGACGTCCTCGAGCACGCCCGCTTCCTGCCCCTGGCGGCGGACTGGCGGGAGATCGAGAAGGTCACCAAGGCGGTCCTGGAGG
>CAYMFV010000382.1:0-3344 GCA_964389745.1 uncultured Planctomycetales bacterium
CGACCACCTCTGGCGGCACAAGGACGCGAAGGCCCGGGTGGCGGCCTCGGCCTGGGCGGGGTGGGTCTTCCAGGGCCGTGTGACCCAGGACGGCGAGGCCCGGCTCCTGGAGGGCCGGGCGGGCGTCCGCCTGGCCCGCTCCCTGGTGGCCGACTACCTCGACGGCTACCCCGAGGCCCTGGTGGGTCGCATCCGCACCCGGGCCATCGGCGGCGGCAGCTACCGGGCCGTGGGCGACGTCCGGCTCCGCTTCGCCGCCGTTCCAGGCGAGGGCGCTGGGGAGCTCACCGCGGTCCTCCAGCGCAGCCCGGACTACCGGGTGCGCCTGGTCCTGGACCCGGCCCGGGACGCCGGACGCCTGGAGCTCCCCGACGGCCGGCAGCTCCCCCTGGAAGACCTGGGGCTGGCCCCGGGCGAGGAGGTGACGGTGGACCTGGCCCACTGGGACCAGCGGGTCCGCCTGCGCCTCCGGGCTGGCCGGGACCTGGACCTCCTCGAGGACCTGGAGCTGGGCGACTCCATGCCGGTACTGGACAGCACGGTGCGCATCGAGAGCGACGCCGGCCGCTGGAGCCTCCCCGAGCAGCCCGAGGTCTCCCGGGACCTCCACTGGCTGCCGAGCTCCTCCAGCCCCACGGCCCCGGGCCAGTTCGACATCCCCGAGGGCCAGTACCTGATGCTCGGGGACAACACCCAGAACTCCTGGGACGGCCGGGACTGGTTGGCGGACATCGTCAAGGTGGAGCCCCCGATCCAGGGCCGCACCACCCTCCGGGGCGACCACCTGGAGGGGAGCGCCGACCCCTTCACCAACAACCCCCGCTGGAACCGGGACCAGACGGTCATGACCTTCCGGGACCAGCATGGAGACTTGTTCGCCCTGCCCGAGGACCGCTACGACTTCGTCACGTACCAGGAGCCCCTCCACACCGTCCCCCGGGCCTACATCCTGGGCAAGGCCATGGCGGTCTTCCTGCCGGTGCCGCCCTTCTCCCCCGTGGTCCGGATCCGGACCGTGCGCTGAATAAGGCTGGTGCTTTTCCACAAAGAGGCGACACCTGCCATCCTGGCATACGAAGCCTGGAAAAAGCCGCGCACCCTGCCGGGCACCGCGCCGATCGTCGTCCTTTCTCGACCTGAGCTCCCCAAGTCCGCTCCACGACTGACCTTAGGAGCATGCGGAGGCTTTGGACAGCGCTCGCCCCTGTGCGCTGGTGCACATCAGGCCGCCCTGCCCTCCTCCGCCCCGGAGTTCTCCCCGGGTTATCCACATGCCGCCTGAAGCCCTCCTCCGCACCGTGGGCCTGGTGAAGACCTACCGGGGTCGCCGGGTGGTGGACGAGGTGGCCCTGGCGGTGGGCCCCGGGGAGATCGTCGGCCTCCTGGGCCCCAACGGAGCCGGCAAGACCACGACCTTCCGGATGGTCATGGGCATGGTCCAGCCCAATGCCGGGCGGATCTGGTTCCGGGGCCGGGAGATCACCCGTCTGCCCATCTTCCGCCGGGCCCGCCTGGGCCTGGGCTACCTCTCCCAGGAACCCTCGGTCTTCCGCCGCCTCAGCGTGGAGGACAACATCATGGCCATCCTGGAGCTCCGGCACGTGCCCCGGGACCGGCGCCAGGAGAGGACCGACGCCCTCCTGGCCGAGCTCGGCCTGGAGCAGGTCCGCCGCAGCCGGGCCGAGGTCCTCTCCGGGGGCGAGCGGCGGCGCCTGGAGATCGCCCGGGCCCTGGCCACCGAGCCGGCCCTCCTCCTCCTGGACGAGCCCTTCAGCGGCGTGGACCCGGTGGCGGTGGAGGAGATCCAGGGCATCCTGGCAGCCCTGCGCCGGGACAAGGGAATCGCCATCCTCCTCACCGACCACAACGTCCGGGAGACCCTGCACATCACCGACCGGGCCTACATCCTGGCGGCGGGCCGGGTCCTGGCCGAGGGCTCCCCCGAGGAGCTGGTGGCCGACCCGGAGGTGCGCAAGGTGTACCTGGGCCGCCGCTTCGCCCTGGCCCCCGGGGCACCCCTGGAGCCCGAGGCGGAGGGGGCTTAGACAAGGCCCTCGCCCCCGTGCCCCGGGAGACGTCCTCTCGGGGTCTGTGCGGCCGCCGGCCGCACCGCTACCCTCCCCCATCCGTCCGCTTCCACCCGGCCGGAGGACAAAGCCTTGGACATCGTCGTCTGCATCAAGCGCGTTCCCAGCACGACCACCCGGGTCGCGGTCCAGGACGGCAAGCGCCTGGATCCGAGCGGGGTCGAGTTCGTCCTCAATCCCTACGACGAGTACGCCATCGAGGAGGCCCTGCGGCAGCGGGACGCCGCCGGTGGCGGCACCGTCACGGTGCTCTCCGTGGGCCCGGCCGAGGCCCAGAAGGAGCTCCGGACCGCCCTCGCCATGGGCGCCGACCAGGCGGTGCTCCTCCAGCACCAAGCCGCCGGCGAACTCGATGCCGCCACGACCGCCCGCCTCCTGGCCGACCACCTCCGGGAGCGCAGCTTCGACCTGCTCCTCTTCGGCAAGCAGGCCGTGGACCTGGACCAGCAGGCCGTTGGCCCCATGGTCGCCACCCTCCTGGGCCTGCCCTGCGTCAGCGAGGCGATGAAGCTGGAGGTGGCCGATGGCCGCGTCCAGGCCGAGCGGGAGGTGGAGGGCGGCCACGAGGTGGTGGAGGCGCCCCTGCCCTGCGCCGTCACCGCCCAGAAGGGCCTCAACGAGCCCCGCTACGCCAGCCTCAAGGGCATCATGCAGGCGAAGAGGAAGCCCCTCGAGGTGGTCGACGTGGATCCGGGTGAGCCCATGGTCGAGGTGGCGGGCATGTCCCTGCCCCCCGAGCGGCCGCCTGGACGCATCCTCGGCGAGGGACCGGAGGCGGTCCCGGCCCTGATCGAGGCCCTGAAGGAGGAGGCCAAGGTCCTCTAGGAGACGGAGCAACACGCCATGACCGACGTCCTCGTGGTTCTCGAAGTCCGGGACGGGGCCATCCGTCCCGTCTCCCTGGAGGCTGTGGGCGCCGCCCGCCAGGTGGCCGATGCCTCCGGTGGCGGCACCGTCACCGCCCTGGCACCCGAGCGGGCCCAGGCCGATGCCGCCGCCCTGGGCGCCGCCGGGGCCGACAAGGTCCTGGTGGCCGGAGCCGATGCCCACAGCGCCGACGGCGCCGCCGCCACCGCCGCCCGGGTGGCCCGGGAAACGGGGGCGGGCCTGGTCCTCCTGGCCGCCACCGCCCGGGGCAAGGACCTGGCCGGCCGTGTCGCTGCCCTCCTGGAGAGCGGCCTTGCCGCCGACTGCCTGGAGGTCCAGTCCGACGGCGACGGCCTCCTCTTCACCCGCCCGGTGTACGCCGGCAAGGCC
>CAYMFV010000383.1:0-3340 GCA_964389745.1 uncultured Planctomycetales bacterium
GCCCCGACCTGGTCCGGGTGCCCCCCTCGCCGGAGCTCTACCGCCGGGCCTCCCGGGCGGTCTTCGCCATTCTCCGGCACTACACGCCGGTGGTGGAACCCGTCTCGGTGGACGAGGGCTACCTGGACCTGACGGGCACCGGGCTGCTCTTCGGCCGGGCGGTGGACGCCGCCGAGGGCCTGCGCCGGGAGGTCCGGGAACGCCTCGGCCTGGACGCCACCGTCGGCATCTCCCGGAACCGCCTGGTGAGCAAGGTGGCCTCGGCCTTCGCCAAGCCCTGCGGCCTCTTCGACGTCCGTCCCGGCCAGGAGCCCCGTTTCCTGGCGCCCCTGCCGGTGGTCCGCCTGCCGGGCATCGGCCCGGTGACCGAGCGCCGCCTCCGGGACCTGAACATCCCCCGCCTGGGGGTGCTCGCCGCCACCCCGGACTGGTTCCTGGAGGAGGTCTTCGGCGCCTGCGGCCCGGCCATGCAGAGCCGGGCCCGGGGCGAGGACGACACCCCGGTCAGCCCGCCCTGGGAGCGCCCCGAGGCAAAGAGCATCGGCCACGAGGAGACCTTCCCCCGGGACACCGACGACCACACCTTCCTCCGGGCCCGGCTCCAGGACCTCCTCGGCCGGGCGGCGGCCCGGCTCCGGGCGAAGGGGCTCCTGGCCCGGCGGCTCACCGTCCACCTCCGCTACGCCGACTTCGTGGACGAGACCCGGGACACCACCCTGCCCCGGCCCACCGACCACGACGTGGAACTCCTGGAACCGGCCCTGGCCCTGCTCCACCGGATGGCCGTCCGCCGCACCCTGGTCCGCCTCCTGGGCGTGCGCCTCTCCGGCCTCACCCGGGGCTTCTGGCAGGCCGGCCTCTGGGAGGAGCAGCGGGCCCGGGAGCGCCGCCTCCTCGTCACCCTGGACCGGGTCCGGGCGAAGTACGGCCGCCGGGCGGTGGCGAGCGGCGCCAGCGTCCTCCTGCTGCCAGGGGGCCGATCAGCCGCTAGTATGGAAAACCATGCGAGTGTCCCCCATCTTCCTGTCGCTGGCGGTCACCACTATGGTCGCCGCACCTGCTCCGGCCCAGCTCAAGCCCGGCGCCCAGGCGCCGGAGATCGAGGCCCGGGCCTGGTTCAACGAGCCGCCGGGCCGCAGCCTGGCCGAGCTCCGGGGACGGGTGGTGTTCCTGGAGTTCTGGGCCACGTGGTGAGGTCCGTGCCGCCGCACGGCGCCGCACCTCGTTGAGGTGTGGAAGAAGTACTCCCCCGAAGGTCTCGTGGTCCTGGCCCTGAGCGACGAGCCGCCGGCCAAGGTCGAGAAGGCGGTCCTGGAGTGGCCGCTGCCCTTCCCGGTGGGGGCGAACAGCTCCTCGAACGCGAAGTACCGGGTCGGTGGCATCCCCCAGGGCTTCCTGATCGGCGGCGACGGCACCATCCTCTGGCAGGGCCACCCCATGAGCGAGGATTGGCTGGAGCTCCTGCCCGAGGCCCTGGAGGCGGCCCGGGCGATGGCCCCGAGCTGGGATCCCGGGGAGCGCGACGCGGTCCTCGAGCGGGCCGTCGCGGCGTCCCGGAAGGGGAAGTTCTCCCAGGCCTGGAAGGAAACCGAGCGCCTGCGCAAGAGGCACGCCGAGGAGCCGGCGGTCCTGGAGGTCGTGGAGGCCTTCCGCAAGGACTTCCTGGAGATGGCCACCAGCCGGGCGGCCTGGTACACGAAGCAGACCGAGAAGGGCCACTACTACACGGCCACGGAAGGGCTGGAACGGCTCTGCAAGGACTTCCAGGGCACCCCGCCGGCAGCCGAGTGGAAGACCACCCTGAAGGTCTGGAAGAAGGACAAGGAGATCCAGAACCTCTGCAAGATCGACAAGGACCTGGCCCGGGCCCGGGCGTTCCTCCGGGCCGACCAGGCCAAGCAGGCCTTGAGCTGTCTCCTGCGCCTGCGCACGAAGGCCGCCGGCACGCCCCTGGAGCAGGAGGTGCTGGAGCTCCTGAGCCAGGCGCGGATCGCCGCGCGGTAGGTCCGGGCACCGCCGTCGGGCCGGGCGGCTCCTTGCGGCCGTGGCTATGATATCTATCAGATATGTCCGCCCCGCCGCCGGCCGTCCACCTGGGAGTGGCGACGCCGTGGTCCTTCCACCACGGCGCCTCGAAGGTGGAGGTCCTGGCCCGTCGGGCCGCCGAGCGGGGCATCGCCGCCCTGGCCGCCGCCGACCACAACGGCCTGTGGGGGGCGGTGCCCTTCCAGAAGGCCTGCCTGGCCCATGGCGTCCGGCCGGTGCACGGCCTGCGCCTGGTCCTGGACGGCGTCGAGGCCCTCCTCCTGGCCCGGGACGCAGCCGGCTGGGGCGCCCTGTGCCGCCTCGCCACCCGGGTCTGCACCGTGGCCCCGGCCCGGCCCGGGACCACCCAGGCCGGGCCGGGGGTGGCGGGCCGCTCCCGGCGCCTGACGGCCTGGATCGCCGAGGAGGACGGCGGCTTCTTCGTCCTCTCCCGGGATGGTGGGCTCCTCCGGGAGCTCCAGGGGGTCCGGGATCCCGGGGACCTGGGGGTGGAGGTGGCCCCCGGTCCGGCCGGAGCCCGGGACCTGGCCCTGGCGGCGGCCCTGGGCCTGCCGCCGGTGGCGGTGTCCCGGGTGGCCTTCGCCGATCCCGGGGACCATCTCCGCCACCGGCTCCTGGTGGCCATCGGCGCCGGCACCAGCCTCTCCCGGCTGGCGGAGCACCCCGCCGGCCGGGCGGTGGCCCCCCCCTCTGCCTGGCTCCAGGACGCCGGGCGCCTCCGGGCCGCCTATGTCCACGCCCCCGAGGCCCTGGCCCATGCCGCCCGCCTGGCCGCCGCCTGCACCTTTCGCATCCCCCTGGGGGTGCGCCGCCTGCCCCGCTTCCCGACCCCGGGCGGCCGGCCTGCCCAGGTGCAGCTCGCCCGGCTCTGCGAGCGGGGTCTGCGCCGCCGGCGCCTGGCCGCCGACCCGGCCTACCGGGCGCAGCTGCGCCGGGAGCTGGCCCTGATCGCCGAGCAGGGCCTGGCCGACTACTTCCTGATCGTCGCCGACATCGTCCGCTTCGCCCGGCGCCAGGGCATGCAGCTCTGCGGCCGGGGCTCGGCGGCCAACAGCCTGGTCTCCTGGCTCCTGGGCTGCACCCACGTGGACCCCCTGCGCCACGGGCTCTACTTCGAGCGCTTCATGAACCGGGGGCGTCACGACCTGCCCGACATCGACCTCGACTTCGCCTGGGACGAGCGGGACCGGGTCCTGGACTACGTCTACGAGCGCCACGGCCGGGAGCGGGTGGCCATGATCAGCACCCACCAGACCTTCGCCATCCGGGGTGCCGTCCGGGAGCTGGCCCGGGT
>CAYMFV010000384.1:0-3332 GCA_964389745.1 uncultured Planctomycetales bacterium
AATCCACGCCCTGGTCCGGGCCCCCCTGGCCGGCAACCCGCCGGCCCTGGCCCTGGCCGTTCTCCTGGCCGCCTGGCCTCGACCCCGCGGCACGCCTTCTCCCCCCCCCCGGAGCTTCCCCCAGGCCGCCGCCGCCGCCCTGGCCCTCCTCGCCGCCGCCCCGGCGCCCCTGCAGCTCCTGGGTGCGTGGCGCACGGCGGCCCGCTTCCGGGTCCTGGAAGAGGGGGGGAAGCCCGACCCGGCCCTGCTCGAGGCCGCCCTGGCCGTCCGTCCCTGGGATGCCGTGGGCTGGAGCCTCCTGGCCGCGGACCGCTCGGCCGCGGGCCGAGGGCCCGAGGCCGTGCGCGCGGCCCTCCGGGAGTGCCTGCGCGAGGACCCCGCCAACCTCTTCGCCCTGACCGCCCTCCTGCGCCTGGAGATGACCGCCCCGGACCGGGACGAGCGCCTGGGCCTGGCGGCCCTGGCCCGGGCCGAGCGCCTGGCGCCGGAACACCCGGCGGTCCGGGAAGGACGCACCCTGTGGCTGGAGGAGCAGGCCCGGCGCCTCCAGCTCGAGGCCCGGAGCCAGGTCGGGGCCGGTGCCCCGGCCGTCCGGGCCCTGCTGTTCCGGGCCTGGCTCCTCCAGGCCCTGGCCGCCGCCCGCCGGGGTCGGCCCGAGGCCGTCCGGGAAGCCCTGGACCGGGTGGCCCGGAACGCCGCCAGCCACCGCCTGGCCCTGGAACGCCTGGCCCGGGACCCGGAGCTGGACGAGGCGCGCCTCCGCGCCGCCGTGGCAGAACTCCTGCCCGAGATGGCCGAGTTCCTGGGACCGCCGCCCCCCACCGCCACAGGGGGGGAGAAGCCCTAGTTGCCCTCGCCGCCGCCGGTCAGGGCCACGGTCTTGCGGATGTCGTAGGCCCGGGCCAGGCCGGCGTAGGAGACGGCCGCCTCCAGGTCCAGGTTGCGCCAGCCGAGCTGTCGGGCGAGCTGGATCTCCTGGGGCCAGAGGTGCTCGGTGTCCGGCAGGCGGCGGCCGGCCAGCCGCGCCACCACCCAGGCCTTCTCGGGGGCGTTCTCCAGGGGCTCCACCACCTGGTTCACCAGGAGGTCGCTCTCCGCCTGGCCCAGGCGCTGGCCGATGCTGCGCTGCAGCCAGGGGCGGATCTTGTCGTCCCGATCCCAGAGGGGGTCGGTCGTGGGCCGGGGTGTCCGAGCCGCCCAGTCCATGACCTGCACCACCCGGCCGGAAGCACCGGCGGCGGTGGCGAAGGTGTTGCCGTCCAGGAGCAGCGGGTCCCCCTCGATGTACTCCTCGGGGCGGGGCAGTCCGGCCACGAAGGCCTCCGCCGCCTCCCGGGCCAGTTCCCCCTGGCGGGACCGGCGCCAGAAGTCGGCCACCGAGTCCCGGATCTCGTCCAGGGGCGGCAGCTCCCGCTGGTGGATCTCCAGGGGACGCACGACGGCGCAGCCGGCGAGGCAGAAGACCGTCTGGTCCCACCACTGGCCCGCCTCGCCGTTCAGGAGGCGCTGCAGGTCCGGGCTGCCGACCCGTTCCAGGTCGGGCAGCTCGGTGCGGGGCACCGGCTCCTCGAAGCGGAGGTACTCCACCCCCATGGCCGCGGCGAAGTCCTCGGGGGACTGGTCGCTCTCCAGGAAGCGGTCCTTCACGAGCAGGGCGGCCCGCTGCAGGAGGTAGTCGGTGCGGAGCTGCTCGCCCACCTCCTCCCTGGTCAGGAAGGGATCCTCCCCGGGGACCGTGTTCTCCTTGCGATAGCGGGTGAAACGGTGGAAGTCGTAGAAGCCCTGCAGGGCCTCCTCGGAGGGCTCCTCCGCCGGCAGCCAGGCCTGGACGGCCTCGGTCTGCAGCGCCTCGGGCGTGACCAGGAAGGCGTCGAAGGCCAGGGTCTGCTCCCGCTCGAGCTGGAAGCGCTCGTTCTGGGGCAGCTGGTCGTAGTAGGCCTGGAGCTCCTCGTCGGTGGGCACCAGCACCGCGGCCTCGTCGGCAAACTCGTCGGCGGTCCAGGCCACGAAATCGAGGCGGAACTCCTCGTACTCCTTGCGCCAGGCCTCCAGGCCCTCCGCGGTGGTGGCCACCAGGCCGTTCTGGAGGAGGGCGCGGGTCTGCCCCACCCGCAGGAAGCTCCGGAAGGTGGCCTCGAACTCGGGGGCACTGCGGGCGCCGAGGTTCCGGTACACCTGGGTGTAGACCTGGGAGTCCAGGATGTCCGGGCCGAAGAACTGCAGCAGGGCCTGGCGCAGGACCTGGTCGGGGATCAGCACCTCGAACTCGTCGGCCAGGTGCTCCAGGACGATCCAGGCCAGGACGTCGTCCTCGGAGAAGTCGGCGTTGCGCCGGCCCTGGAGGTACTGGGCCCACTGGAGGCGGCGGCTGGCCCGGGTGTACTCCTCGCCGCTGATCTCCTCCCGGCCGCTCGGGAGCTCGACGGTGGCCATCGGCGGCGGCCCCAGCCCCGGCACGACGCTGGTGAGCACCGACTGGAGGACGGTGATCATGGGCCCGGTGACCGTGAAGATCAGCAGGAGGAAGACCACCAGCGCGATCATGCCCCACTGGGCACGCCGGCTGGCCCCGCCCTTGGCGGCCCGGGCGGGTTCGGAACCGGAGGCGGCGGCCTGCCGGCCGCCCTCCCGGCGTTTCTGCGGCTTCTTGCGGCTCATGACGGCGGCCTCGCGGCCAGGGTGGCGCGCCAGTGTAGCGGGCGCCCGGCGGGGCGCCTACTCCGCCCCCTCCCGGGCCGCCGGCGGCTCGGCCGGGAAGGCCAGCCTGCCGGCTTCCGGGAGGTCCTGGAGGTCCCGGAGCCCGAAGCGGTCCAGGAACTCCCGGGTGGTCCCGTACAGGAAGGGCCGCCCCGGCAGGTCGGCCCGCCCGAGGATGCGCACCAGGCGCAGGTCCAGGAGGTGACGCAGGTGGGGTCCGGAGTTCACGCCCCGGACCGCGTCCACATCCGCCTTGAGGACCGGCTGGCGGTAGGCCACCAGGGCCAGGACCTCGAGGGCCGCCGGGCCCAGGCGCTCCTTGTGCACCTGGCGGCGGACCGGCTCCAGGGCGTCCGCCACGTCCTCGCTGGGGAGCACGCGCCAGCCCCTGCCCACCCGGCGCAGGACCCGGGGCCGCCCGTCGTCGTTTTTCTCGACGTCCTGGTCCGTTCGATCGGTCATCCGTCTCCAACCCGATGTCCGCATTGTATCTGCATCTGGAGGTGATCTGGTCAAATCAATAGAAGCACTTGGAGACCATCGATGGAGACGATCCTTTCGCATCTGGAACGACTGGGAGAGGTCGCCGTGCGTTGGAAAACGCCGGTAACCGGATCGAACCTGCCGCGGCGTTC
>CAYMFV010000385.1:0-3317 GCA_964389745.1 uncultured Planctomycetales bacterium
CGCCTGGACCTCGGGGGGGGGGCCGCGGGGGGCCTCGGGCCGTCCAGCCTCGGACGGCACCTGGCCAGCCTCCGGGCCTTCTTCGGCTGGCTCGAGGAGTGCGGCCGCATCCCGGCCAGCCCGGCGGCCCGGCTCCGGGGCCCCAGGCGGCGCCGGCCCCTGCCCCGGGTCCTGGACGAGGAGGAGGTGGAGCGCCTGCTCGCGGCCCCGGACCCCGAGGAGCCAGGGGGCCGCCGGGACCGGGCCCTCCTGGAGGTCCTGTACAGCACCGGCTGCCGGGTGTCCGAGCTGGTGGCCCTGGACGAGGCCGACCTGGACCTCCACCGGGGGCTGTGCCGGCTCCAGGGCAAGGGCCGGAAGGAGCGCCTGGGGATGCTCGGCGGGCCGGCGGTGGCGGCGCTGCGAGACTGGCTGGAGGAGAAGGCCCGGCGCCGCCTGGACCGCCGCGCCCTCTTCCTGAACCGGCGGGGCGGCCGGCTCACCGACCGCTCGGTGCGGCGCATCCTGGAGACCTGGTTGCGCCGGGCGGGCATCGCCAAGGCCTGCACCCCCCACACGCTGCGCCACTCCTTCGCCACCCACCTCATGGCCCGGGGGGCGGACCTGCGGACGGTCCAGGAGCTCCTGGGCCACGCCAGCGTGGGCACCACCCAGATCTACACCCACGTGAGCCTGGACCGGCTCCGGGCCCTCTACGAGCAGGCCCACCCGCTGGGGGGCGGGCGGAACGGAAAGAGGCCCTCCGGCGGCGACCGGAGGGCCTCGGCTGGTGACCCCAAGGGGATTTGAACCCCTGTTGCCAGGATGAAAACCTGGTGTCCTAGGCCAGACTAGACGATGGGGCCGGGATTCCCCTGGTGCTGGACCCCGGGAATCGGGCTGCAGAAGTTAGGCCCCGTGTGCGAAGATGTCAAGCGCCCCCGTGCGTTCGACCCCGCCCCCTCTGCCGGCATGCACCTGCTCGTTCCCCTCTGCCTCGCCCTCCTCGCCACCCAGGGTCCGGAGTCGACCACCCCGCCGCCCCCGGTCAAGGACCTGGTGGCGGTGGAGGTCCCCGGCCCCGCCGCCGCGGCGCTGCTCTTCCAGACCGCCACCGATCCCGACGACCACCACGGCGTCGTGGACGGCGTGGCCTGGATCCTCGCCGACGACGCCGAGCAGGCCCGCCTGCGGGCCCAGGGCTGGCGCCTGTGGGTCCTCCAGGAGGACCTGGCCGGCTTCTACGCCGCCCGGGCAGCCGCTGATCCCGCCCGGGCCGCGGCGGCCGGCTCCATGGGCGGCTTCCGCACCCTGGCCGAGATCCTCCAGGAGATGGACCGGCTGGCGGCGACGTACCCGGGCATCGTCTCGCCCCGCTTCTCCCTGGGCCGGAGCATCGAGGGGCGGGACATCTGGGCGATGCGCATCTCGGACAACCCAGGGGTGCACGAGCCCGGGGAGCCCGTGGCCTGGTTCGACGCCCTGCACCACGCCCGGGAGCCGATGTCCGGGGAGTCGATGCTGCTGTTCGCCGACTGGCTGGCGAGCCGCTACGGCACCGACCCGGTGGTCACCCGGCTGGTGGAGACCCGGGAGATCCTGGTGGTGCCCTGCGCCAACCCCGACGGCTACGAGTACAACCGCCAGACCAACCCCAACGGGGGGGGGCTGTGGCGGAAGAACCGCCGGGACAACGGCGGCGGCGTCTACGGCGTGGACCTGAACCGGAACTACGGCTGGGAGTGGGGCGCGCAGTGGAACGGCAGCAGCGGCAACCCGGCCAGCAGCACCTACCGGGGCACCGCGCCCTTCTCCGAGCCCGAGGTGGCCGCCCTGCGGGATGCCCTGCTGCAGGCGCCGCCGGGCATGTCCATCTCGGCGCACACGTACTCGAACCTCTGGCTGTTCCCGTGGAGCTACGGGCCGTTCCTGACGCCCGACGACGGCGCCTTCCGCTACTACGGCGGCCGCTTCGCCGCGAACAACGGCTGGACCTACGGCGCCACCTGGCAGGTTCTCTACGAGGCGAACGGCGTGAGCATGGACTGGCACTACGGCCAGCTCGGCACCTTCGCCTTCAGCCCGGAGATCGGCGGCTTCGGGGACGGCTTCTGGCCCTCGCCCTCCCGGATCCCGGCCCTGTTCCAGGCGGTGCTGCCGGCCTACGTGATGACCGCCATGTGGTCGGGCGGCTACGCGGAACGCGCCGCCGAGACCTGGAGCGAGGTCCAGGGCGACGGCGACCCGTGGCTGGAGCCCGGGGAGACCTGGGACGTGGTCCTGGAGTACGGCAACGCCGGCGTGCTGCCGGTGGGCCTGCAGCTCCAGGCCACGAGCCCCGGCCCCGACGTGGTGGTGCTCCAGGGTGCGGCCGCCGGCACCATCCCCGTCCGCGGCACGGCGTCGCTCCCGCCCCTGCGCCTCCAGTTCGCGGCCGGGGCGCCTGTGGGCACCGCCCTGCCGGTGGACCTGGCCCTGACCTGGGAGGGCACCACGAGCACCGAGGTCCTGGAGCTGCGCCTCGGCCAGCCCCGCCTCTTCGCCCACGACGACATGGAGACCGGGGGCTATGGCTGGCAGGTCAGCAACGCGACCAACTGGTCCTGGGAGCGGGCCGTGCCCCAGCAGACCACCTCGGGCGGCCAGGTGGTCCAGCCCGGCGAGGACAACCCCGCCGGCAGCGGCACGCGCTGCCAGGTGACCGGCGCCGCCGCCGGCGCCTCGGTCGGGGCGAACGACGTGGACGGGACGACGCGGCTGGTGTCGCCCCGGATCCTGGCTGGCGGTCTCGACAACCTGGAGCTCGCCTACGCCCGCTGGTTCGCCAACCTCCCGGGCCAGGCCCAGGACGACGAGCTCCTGGTGGAGGTCAGCGCCGACGACGGGGTGACCTGGGTGACCGTGGAGCGGACGCCCAACGACAACCAGTGGCGGACGCTGCGGTTTGCCCTGGAGGAGCTGGTGCCGCTGACCGACGAGCTGCGCCTGCGCTTCACCGCCGCCGACGACCCGAACAACGACCTGACGGAGGCCTGCCTGGACGACGTGCAGCTGCTCACCCGGAGCGCCCTGCCCGTCCTCGGCCTCTGGGGCGAGGTGGACCAGGGCCGGGACGTGGTCCTCTTCGTGGACGGCCCGGCGTCGGCCACGTGGCGGATCCTCTGGTCCTTCCAGGCCGGCGCCGGCGTCCCGACGGCGGGCATGGATGGCCTCCTCTACCTCCAAGGCACGGTCCGGGAGCTCGCCCGAGGCACCACCGACCCCGCCGGCCAGGCCCGCGTGCCGGTGACCATTCCCACCCATCCGGCCCTCGCCGGCCGGACGGCGTACCTGCAGGC
>CAYMFV010000386.1:0-3313 GCA_964389745.1 uncultured Planctomycetales bacterium
GCCCCCTGGTGCGCCGGGTGGTCCCCCCCCCCGCATGAGCCTGCGCCTGGACGCCCACCAGCACTTCTGGCACTACCGGCCGGAGGACTTCTTCTGGATCGGCACCGGCATGGAGGTGCTGCGCCGGGACTTCCTGCCCGGCGAGCTGGCCCCCAGGCTCCGGGCGGCGGGCTTCGCCGGCTCCATCGCCGTCCAGGCCCGGCCCTCCCTGGAGGAGACCGACTGGCTCCTGGCCCTGGCCCGGGAGCACCCCTGGATCCGGGGCGTGGTGGGCTGGGTGGACCTGACCGCCCCGGAGGTGGCCGCGGTCCTGGCCGCCCGAGCCGGTCCCCTCCTGGTCGGCGTCCGGGCCATGCTCCAGGACGAGGCCGACGACACCTGCATGCTCCGGGCGGACTTCCGGCGGGGCCTGGCCGCGGTCCAGGAGGCCGGGATCGCCTTCGACCTCCTGATCCGACCCCGGCACCTGGAGCACGCCACCCGCCTGGTGGCCGAGCTGCCCGGGCTGCGCTTCGTCCTCGACCACCTGGGCAAGCCCCCCATCCGGGAGGGCGAGATCGAGCCCTGGGCCGGGCGGATCCGTGCCCTGGCCCGCCACCCGAACGTGGCCTGCAAGGTCTCGGGCATGGTCACCGAGGCCGACTGGCGGGGCTGGCGGATGGCCGACTTCCAGCCCTTCTTCACCACCGTCCTGGAGGCCTTCGGCCCCGAGCGCCTGCTGTTCGGCTCCGACTGGCCGGTGTGCCTGCTGGCGACCCCGGACCACGGCAAGGTGGTGGAGCTGACCGAGGCCCTGGCCGCGGGCCTCGGCCGCGAGGAGCGCCAGGGCCTGTTCGGCGGCAACGCCGCCCGCTGGTACCGGATCCCCGCCGCCGGCACGCCATGAAGCCTTCCCCCCCCGATCCGGACTCCTTCCTGGTCACCGGCGCCCTGGGCTGCATCGGCGCCTGGGTCGTGCGTCTCCTCCTGGAGGAGGACGCCGCCGTCACCCTCCTCGACCCGGGTCCGGAGACCCATCGCCTCGAGGCCGTGGTCGGGACCGACTGGCCGGCCCGGGTGCGCTGGATCCGGGGCGACGTGGCCGCTCCCGGCGTGGTGGCCGAGGCCCTGGCCGCGAGCCGGACCCGCTACCTCCTGCACCTCGCGGGCCTGCAGGTGCCCGCCTGCGCCGCCGACCCGGTGGCCGGTGCCCGGGTGAACGTGCTGGGCACCCTCCAGGTCCTGGAGGCGGCGGCCGCCGCCGGCGTGGACCGGGTCGTGTATGCCTCCTCGGCGGCCGTCTACGGTCCCGAGGGCCCGGACCGGCCCCGGCGGGAGGAGGACCCGGCGGTTCCCCGAACCCACTACGGCGTCTTCAAGCTGGCCAACGAGGGGGCGGCCCGCATCGCCTGGCAGGAGCGGCGCCTGGCCACGGTCGGCCTGCGCCCCCTCACGGTCTACGGGCCCGGCCGGGACCGGGGCCTGACCAGCGGCCCGACCGCCGCCATGGCCGCGGCGCTCCGGGGAGAGCCCGCCACCATCGCCTTCACCGGGGCCACCGACTTCCTCTGGGTGGAAGACTGCGCGGCAGCCTTCGTGGCCTGTGCCCGGCACGCGCCGCCCGGGGCCAGGGTCTACAACCTCCACGGGGAGACGGCAGCCGTGGCCCGCTTCGTGGCCATCCTCGAGGAGGAGCTGCCCGCCGCCCAGGGCCTGGTCCAGGCCAGCGGCCCACCCTTGCCCCTGCCGGCGACCCTGGACGACTCCCGCCTCCGCCAGGAGGTGCCCGGGCTGCCTCGGACGGGCCTCCGGGAGGGCATCCGCCGCACCCTGGCGGCCATTTCCTGATAACATCGAGTCCCTGGGCCGTATAGGTGCCCGGCGCCACCCCCCGCCGCTCCGAGAATCTCACGATGCGCCGACCTCCTTCACTGCTGGCCGTTCCGGGCGCCGTTGTGGCCCTCCTCGCCCTGACAGCCCCCACGGCCCGGGCCCAGAATTCCACCTTCGAGATCCGGCCGGGGCCAGTGGTGGTCGGGAGCGCGGGCGACTTTACCC
Organism: uncultured Planctomycetales bacterium; assembly: GCA_964389745.1. Taxonomy (GTDB): domain Bacteria; phylum Planctomycetota; class UBA1135; order UBA1135; family UBA1135; genus CAYMFV01. Next base: position 2,038 of record CAYMFV010000386.1, read on the forward strand.
TGGTCGCCCGGGGCCCGCTCCTGCACGGGGACGTGGTCCACTGGCGCTTCGGCGATGCCCTGGCGAGCACCGGCTGGACCCCACCCCAGACGACGGATCCCCAGGGGCCGGGTTACGTCGAGAGCCTGGACACGGAGATCGCCCTGTCGGTCGTGGTCCCGCCCCGGGGCCGGGACGTGGAGGTGTGGATGACCGTGGTCGCCCCCGTGGCGGCGGGTCAGGAGGTCCGAGGGCTCCTGCACCGGGCCCGGGCCGGCCTGGTCGCCCACCAGCGCTCCGTGGAGGTCTCCCTGTGGCGCTCCGGCGGCTCGGTCCAGGTCCTCTGGGTGCCCCTGGCCGCGGACCCGGGTCCGGCCACCCGGGTGCATCTTGTCCTGCCGAGCCTGGCCGCGCCGGGGACGCCCCTCCGCCTCCGGGCCGCTGCCCTGGACGAGCACGACAACGCCGCCAGCGCCGACACCACCGACATGCCCGTGGAGGTGGTGGACCTGGAGACCGGCGTGGTGGTGGCCAGGAACGGCATCGCCCTCCACGGCGGCCGGGGCAGCACCGTCCTGCCGGGCCTGCCGGCCGGCGCCTACGCGGCCCGCCTCGGCAGCGGGGCCGCCCTGCCCGGCGTCTCCAACCCGGTGCTGGTGGACTCCCGGGCGGCGAGCCTGCCGCCCATCCTCTGGGGCGACACCCACGTCCACGGAGAGTGGAGCCTGGACGCCCTTTCCATCACCTGGACCGAGCTCGGCGAGTATGCCCGGGACGTGGCCTTCCTGGACTTCCTGGTGGCCACCGACCACGACAGCCACCTGGCCATGCAGCCGGACTCCTTCGCCGCCACGCGCCTGGACCTCGAGGCCGTGGAGACGCCGGAGTTCACCGCCTTTCCCGGCTACGAGTGGACCTCCGGCGGGCCGGCCCTGGACCTCCAGTCCCTGCGCAACCCCCATGCCTGGGGGCACCGGACCCTGCTCTTCCGGGATCCGACGGAGGCCGTGCTCCTGTCCAGCCGGTCCCCCGGCTCCGACGACCTGGTGGAGCTCCTCCAGGGCCTCGAGCTGGCGGCGCCCGGCGGTTTCCTGGCCATTCCCCATCACCTGGGCCGACCGGCCCTCCGGCAGTGGCGCCGGGGTGGCCCCTGGTGGGGGCCCATCCAGGGCCTGTCCACCGCCCTCCTCCGCCGCCACGGCGGGGTGGCGGAGATCTACAGCGGCCTCGGACCCCAGGAGTCCCGGGTGGCGGACGACCCCTGGCGGAAGGGACCGGCGCCCTGGGAGGACCGGAT
>CAYMFV010000387.1:0-3310 GCA_964389745.1 uncultured Planctomycetales bacterium
GGGGTCCCATTTCAAGTGGCCACGGGGGTCCCATTTGATCTGGCCGTTACCACCACACCCAGTCGGCAGCGCCACCCATGGCAGGCATTGACACGGAGGTCACGGCAGCGTGAGCGTATTGACTCCGGCCAGGAGATCGAGGTGCAGAAGGGGCGTGTTGTTGTTGGTACTTGCCAGATAGCTCATCCTGTCCCTATCCCAGTACACGGCGTACCTGTCAGGCGGCAGTCCGTCGACAACAAGGCCTGTGGAGGCTCTGTAGCGAGTGCCGACCAGGGCCCTCATCCTTGGAGACTTCAAGGCGATCCAGGCGAACTCGGACGTTGCATCCTCAAGCGGCGGAACGAGCAAGGCTCCCATCCCCGTACAGTCCACCACGCCTTCGTACTCATGTGGACGTTCACCGGTCGCGAGCAAGTCTATCTTCTGGAGGGCATCCGGAGGCTCATAGAGAAAAAGCCGATATGCAGTGTCCAGGAAGGCCTCGGGAGACGCAATCGGCACGCCCTCAAAGGTCTGGGTTCCAGGCAGCAAGGAGGCCAGACTGATCGCCACCGTGAAGTCCTGTGTGCCGGCCTCCCGGACGAGCAACCTGGCGCGACACTCCTGAGGGTAGCCCCGGAGACGGCGCCAATCACCAGACCGCTCAATCGTCAGCCTGATTGAGGATCGCTGTTCGCAAGGAACCATCGGCTCCAGTTCGATGGTCTTGGATGGCATCTCCCCGGCCAGAAGGGGCATGGGCAGGTTGCCGTCCCAGGGTCGATAGCCTGGCCTGCCCAGGTGGACCTTGAGTCGCGGGGCTGGCGACGACCGAGTGTCTGTGGTAGCAAGGCGAAAGTAGGTGTGTGCCGGCCTCGCACCGATGACGTGCCTGCGAAGGTACTTCAGGGCGATGTGGCTCCTGATCTCGCCGGCCCTGCCCAAGATGCGCATGGTGCTGTGGCGTCCTGCTCCAAGCATTGCCACCCCGGGACTGACTGCGGGAGGTGCCATTGTCTCAGAATCAAGAAGTCGCAGAGCCAGGCCATGGACGTAGGTCATGCGAAGGACTGTCACCCGGCCGGGAACAGCTTCGACGTCTGCCTCCGACACGCAGGCGACCCCGACCGCAGCAACAAGAGCAGATGTCCGGGTCGGCTCAAGCTGGAACTCGAAAACGCCCGCGTCGTTCACAGGCACTGAAAACAACGGATCCTCGACAGCGCTCTCCCATACAAGGACTTCCGAGTCTCTTGCTTCCACCTTGACGTCTGTGAGGACCCTGACGCTGGCCCACCCTTCAGGAGGCCGGTCACAGTCTGGGAAGACGACCCTGCCGAGGATCTTCCTGGAGGGTGCTGCATCAGCCGGAGCTCCACCTTGCACCTCCGGAGCTGGCACGGCCACCCTGGCCAGCGGGTCCTGGTGCGAATCCGGGGATAGCTCGGCCGGCCTCTGCACTTGCGAGTCAGGCGGCGATGCCCGTCTGGTCGCAGCCGAACCTGAAAGCCTGATCTCAGGCAAGAACAGCAGTGTACCAACACACAGTGCGAGCAGAACTCCGAGGACCACGGGTAAGACCTGGTGGCGGTTGACTTTCCTCAGAGCGTCAGGCATCTGCCCTTACCTTGGTAGATCGCGCAGAATCCCGGCGCACAGTTCGGGTCGTCCTTGTAGCAGGAGCCGACCGGCTCGAACGGGCCAAGGACTCACAAGCTGTCGGGGTCTACGGGAACTCGCATGTGACAGCAAGGATAGGGCTCGTCACTGCCTGTGCAGTCGCAATCGGCATACCACTTTCCACTCTCGGGGGGGTCTTCATATACGAAAAGAGCATCCGGGCACGAAGAGTCGGGGCAGGTACCCGAACATACTGCGCGGCCGTCTTGGTCTTGCGCAACCTGGCAATCGTACTCGTTACCTCGTAGTATGGTGCTGGCGAGTAGGCCCATCGCCAGTAAGAGGGATCCAACCGTCATGGCGAAGGAAGAACTCATATGTACACAGTTAGCATTGGTCAGGGACCGTGTCAATCGGCTGCGCAGGGACACCTGTCCCTCGCCACGTAGTCTTACGAGTAATGGTGACACCCGCCTTTACGGGTTTGCTTTTCGGAAAGGCCGTGGTTGCCAGGGGTTACAGCCCTGAATGGGCTCTGGAGCTCCAGCCGGGCCTCCCTGGGGTGTTGAGGTGAGGAGGGGGAGCGAAAGTACAGACCTACTGATACACAACCGCCGGACGCGGGGTCCCTCCCAAGGCAATCCGTCAGAACCCCGTCACCCTCCCGTCATCCCCGCCCGGACAATCGCTCCGGTCAACCCAGGGAGGTGACCCACGATGTTGAGACCCCTGCTCATCCTTTGCGCCGCGGCAGGTGCCGCCTTCGGGCTCGGCAACATCCGGCCGGCGCTCACGACCCAGGAGGCCGGTGAGGCCGGCGAGCACGAGGAGGATGTCGCCCTCGAGGACCTTCCCGACCCCGTCCGGGCCGCGGCGGTGGCCTTCTTCGGCACCCTGGAGGATGCCAGCGCCGAGCGCGACGTCGAGGACGGCGCCGTGCTGTACGAGATCAACGGCGAACGCGACGACCGGGAGGTGGCAGCCAACTTCACGCCTGGCGGCTTCCTGGTCGAGGTGGAGACCGAGAGCGAGTTCGACGACCTGCCGGCCGCGGTGCGCCGGACCCTCATGGAGCGCTACGGCGACCTCGACGTGCGCATGGTCGAGACCGTCCAGCACTTCTCCTACGAGGTCAAGTTCGTCGCCCGGGGCAAGCGCTGGGAGGTCCAGCTCCTGCCCACGGGCCAGGTCAAGGACGAGGAGTCCGGCCCGGCCCGGGAGCGCGGCGAGGAGGCCGAGGAGCACGAGGAGGAGGAAGAGGGCGACTGACACACCGCGCCCGACGCGCATGGCTGTACCCTGGGGGCAGACGTCCGTGCGCCTGCTCCTGATCGAGGATTCGACCCGGCTGCGGGACTCCCTGACCCGGGGCCTGCGGCACGAGGGCTACGAAGTGGAGGCCGCCGCGGATGGCCTCGAGGGCCTGCTCCTCGCCCGCGGCGGCCACCACGATGTGCTCGTCCTGGACCTGATGCTGCCGGGCATGGACGGGCTCGAGCTGCTGCGCCGCCTCCGCGCCGAGGGGCGGCAGACGCCGGTCCTCGTCCTCACCGCCCGGGACGGGGTGGACGACCGGGTCCGGGGCCTCGTGTGCGGCGCCGACGACTACCTGGTCAAGCCCTTCGCCTTCGCCGAGCTCCTGGCGCGGCTCCACGCCCTGGAGCGGCGGGCCTATGGCCGGCACGGCCAGCGCCTCGTGGTGGGGGAC
>CAYMFV010000388.1:0-3301 GCA_964389745.1 uncultured Planctomycetales bacterium
CGGATCTGGGAGAAGGGCAGCTCGAGCTCGAACTGTCCCGTACGGAAGTTGAGGGATCCGTCGTTGCCACCGAGGACGTTGTTGTACATGAAGTAGGTCTGGCGCAGGGCCACCTCGGTCATGGTGTTGGCCCCGCCGTCCTCGATCTCCAGCTCGTTCTCGATCTCGCCGGTGACCATATAGGAGACGTGGTCAGCTGCGACCCCTCCGGAGAAGAACTCGAGGGAAAGGTTGCGGAATCCAGCCAGGTTGAGGGCCTTTCCTGCCGGAATGCCGGTCACGGTATCCACCGCCATTCGATTCCGGACTCTACGGGTAAGTCCCATTTCGTGCACCATCATGCCGATCGGTGGTGCGGTCCGACCCCAGATCGGAGTCGACTCCCGGGTGCCTGGCAACTGGAAGCCGTTGGCGCGGAAACGGCGCCCGAAGTCGTTGAGCTTGGGCACCGCAGTGTGGCAGGTCGTGCAGCTCAGGCCGTACAGCCTGGCGAACTCCGGGTGGGCTTCGCGTTCCACCGTGGTGGCACGGGCCAGAGCCAGCGGCGTGACGCCGCCCAGGATCACGAGTGCCGTCGGCAGGCAGAACTTTCTCTGGAGTGACCTCGACATGCTCCTCCCTGGATTCGAGGGATTGCCTGGGGGGACTCCCTCCAGGCAAGCCCCATGCCAGGGGGGGGCCGCCGATGGACCCGGTCGGCGCAAGTACCGCCCCGGAGCGGACTTCGGAGGATCGGGCGGGCAATCCGCACGGCCCGGGTCGTCCCACTCCTGGGACGCTGCTTGTCCCGGCTCAGTCCGCCCGTCGCAAGTCCGGACGCGGAGCGGGCTTAGGTTCGCGCATCAAGAGCCTGGGCGAAGTGCTCTTTCCCAGGAGCGAGACACCCGGAGTCTCGCAGCTCTTCTACCGGAAGCGTTCCGCCTGGATGCCGTGCCGCTTGAGCAGGCGGTAGAAGGTGCTGCGCGGCAGGCCCGCGTCTTCCGCCGCAGCACTGACGTTGCCGCCGTGCACGGCCAGGCGCAGCTCGAGGTACTCGCGCTCGAAGGATGCCAGCACCTCCTCACGCTTCTGGAAGAAGCCCTGGGGCGCAGATCGCCCGGCATCCAGCACGAGAGCGTCCGGAAGATCCTCGGTCCCGATCAGCGTGCCGCTGGCCAGGGCGACGGCCCGCCGCAGCACGTTCGCGAGCTCCCGCACGTTGCCCGGCCAGTCGTAGCTCGTGAGCACATCCAGCGCGTCGGCGTCCACGCCCGAGACTCTCCCTCCCGGACGGCCCTCAGCACTCTCCAGGATCCGGCTCGCCAGCAGCGGGATGTCCCCACGGCGCTCCCGGAGGGGCGGCAGGTGCACGTGCAGGACGTTGAGTCGGTAGAAGAGGTCCTCCCGGAAGGCGCCGCTCCGGACCATCTCCTCCAGGTTGCGGTTGGTCGCCGCCATGACGCGCACGTCGCTGGTGCGCGTCTCCCTGCCGCCCAGGCGGCGGAAGGTGCCATCCTGCAGCCAGCGCAGGAGCTTGGCCTGCAGCGGCAGCGGCAACTCGCCGATCTCGTCGAGGAACAGGACGCCACCATTCGCATACTCGACCAGGCCGAGACTGCGGCCGGAGGCGCCCGTGAAGGCGCCAGCCTCGTGCCCGAAGAACTCGGACTCGAGGAGCGTTCCCGGAATGGCCCCGCAGTCCACCGGCACGAAGGGTCCGGAGCGCCGCTCGCTCCGGTCGTGGATCTCCCGGGCCACGAGCTCCTTGCCGGTCCCCGTCTCCCCGGTGATCAGGACCGGGAGTTCGACCTGGGCAGCCTTGCCGATGAAGCGGAAGACCTCCTCCATGGCGGTGCTCTTGCCGACCAGCCCGCCGCCCCTGCCGGCGCCCGTCACGCGGCGCGCGAGGAGGGCGTTCTCCTCCTTCAGACGCAGTTCCCGCAACATCCGCCTGACCGCCTCGACGAGCTGCTCGGGGTGGAAGGGCTTGACCAGGTAGTCCGAGGCGCCCAGGCGGAGGGCCTGCACGGCGCTGTCGAGACCGGGAAAGGCGGTGAGGAGGAGGACCGGCAGGTCCGGGTCGAACCCACGGATCGCCTCCAGCAGCTCCAGGCCGCTCATCCCCGGCATGCGGATGTCCGTCAGGACGAGGTCTGCCCCCCGGTCACGAACCGCAGCCAGGCCGCTGGCAGCGTCCCCATGGCACTCGATCCGCACATCCGGAAGCACCAGGAGCGTCTCCCGGCAGACATCCAGCATGCCCGGCTCGTCGTCGACGATCACGATCCTGTCCATGGCACTTCTGTCAGGAACCGGCCTTCTCCGCGGCGAGGAGGCGCACGGTGAACCGGGCACCCCCCAGCGGCCCTCTGGAGCAGCTCATACTACCGCCGTGCCGGAGCACGATGTTGCGGGCGATGGACAGCCCCAGGCCGGTCCCGCCGGCTTCTCCCTTCAGGGTGACGAAGGGCTCGAACACGCGTTCCTCCATCCCTGCAGGCACCCCCGGGCCCTCGTCGTCCACGTGCAGGAGCACCGCGCCGCCATCCCTCTCCGCCGTGACCCGTACCCGTCCTCCCTCCGGCGAGAAGCTCGCCGCGTTGAGCAGCAGGTTCACGAGCACCTGTTCGGTCTCCTGGGGGTTCCCGCGCACCTCGGGAAGGTCGGGGGGTACGGTTGCTTCCAGCGTGATCCCGGCCTGGGAATAGCGCGACTCCACCAGGCGTCGCACCGCTGCCAGCATGTCCGGGAGGCGGACCGGCACGATCGGGACGTCTGGCCTCCTGGAGAAGTGCAGCAGCCCCTGCACGAGTTCCGCCATGCGATCGCACAGACCCGCCACCTCGCGCAGACCCCGCTGCAGCTCCTCCATGCTCAGGTCCTTCCACCTGCCAAGCATGAGCCGCACCCGGGCGGAGATGATCGCCAGCGGGTTGTTCAGCTCGTGAGCGAGATTGCTGGCCAGGGTGCCGAGGGCCGCCAGGCGTTCGGCATGGGCTGCGTTCCATTCGGCGCGCCGGCGGCCAGTGATGTCCTGCAGCAGGAGGACGACGCCCTGCCCGGACGGGGTTCGGGCCACGGTGGTCGCCAGGAAGCGCTCACCAGCAGGCCGCTTGCGGACCTCCTCGATCATCCGCATCCGCCCATCCGCCAGCGTCTTCCTGGCCGCGTACATGACCCGCTGCATAGCCTCATGCCCGGCCCAGGAATGGAAGCGACGATTCCGCCAGATGACCCGCAGGTTCCGATCCAGGACACAGAGGCCGGCGCCGGCGGCATCGACAACTCCTTCGAGCTCCTCCCTGGCGCGCAGCGCCTCCCG